>CAZMVM010000080.1:0-15334 GCA_964569785.1 uncultured Pigmentiphaga sp.
TTGGCGCTGGATCTGGTGCGGTCGGGCGTTGGCGTCACCGTGGTGCCGGCGTTGTCAGTGAGCACAGTAACTGATGTCACAGCGATTCCTTTGATTGCCCCCTTGGTGCGGCGCAGCTTGGTGGTATTGCGGCCGCGAGAGGCTGTGCTGACTCCGGCCGCTCAGCTGTTGTGTGACTGTGTTATTGACGGACTGCGAACGCGTTTGGCTGCGATGGCACCCGTTACTGTGGATGCTGAACGCTCGGCTTCTCTGCCCTCCTAGTTACGGAGAGTGGGCTTTACGGGGGGATCGCTCGGTCGCAGGCTGTGTGCTGACGAGCCAAACAGCAGTGGGCCGCACGTTATGCCCGATGCCGAATTGGTTCACCGTCGGTAAACCGAAAAATTCCACATGGATTAGACGTGCAGCGGTGAGTCATGAAATACGCGCATCAATACCGAAAAACAATTCATTTGTCGTGCTGCACCCACCCTTCTAGACTCCCTCGTAGTTGCGCTGTTGCGAGCATCCATCAAAGAGGAGACATCACATGCTTCCCCGTATGCACTCGAGGCGCGTAAGCGCAAACCCGCTGGGCTGGCTCAGACTTGGGCTGCTGGCGGTCATGTTGTTTTTCGCTGTGCCAGGGCAGGCTCAGCAGCCCTATCCCAATCATCCCCTGCGGATCATTCTTCCGTTCGGCGTCGGTGGGCTTGCGGATATTTCGATTCGGCTTGTGGCAGAAGAACTGAGCCGTCAATTGGGCCAACAAGTCATCGTGGAGAACCGTCCCGGTGCGGGCGGCGTGGTCGCGGCAAATGCCACTTTGGGCGCGGCGCCAGATGGCTACACTCTGACGCTGTTTGCGAACGGCACCGCCATCGCCGAGACACTATTTAAACTTCCCTACGATCTGCTCAACGACTTTGCTCCGATTTCCACCGTTGCGTACTTTGATTTGGTCTTGCTCACCGACGCGAAGGGAGAGTTGAAAACGGTGCAGGACCTCCTGGAGCTGGGCAAACAGCGGCAGTTGGTGTTTGGCACAATTACCCCGGGCAGCACACAGAATTTGTCCGCTGAACTTTTTAAATCCGTCACGGGGGTAGATGCTATGGTCGTGCCGTTCAAGCGCACGCCCGACGTGTTAACGGCCCTATTGCGCGGCGACGTTGATGTCATGTTCGAGTCGTATACCGCCCTGAAAGGTGCAATCGATGCCGGTCAGGTGACACCCATAGCGGCGACGGGGGCACAACGATCAGAATGGCTGCCTAATGTTCCTACGGTACGCGAAAGTGGCATTCAGAATTATGAAGTGACCGGATGGAATGCCTTGTTCCTTCCCGCCGGCACGCCGCCGGATCGCATCAAATTGCTGAACGACGCCGTGAACGACGCCGTGCGACAACCCCATATACGCGATAGGCTGCGCGAGCTTGGAACCGAGCCGCGGGCGAGCACGCCCGAAGAGTTGACGGCTATATTCAAGCGCGATATCGCGAAGTGGGCGGCTGTTATACAAGAGGCGGGGATCGAAACCCAGCGCTGATAGGAGTCATGGTGAATACAAGCACTAGCGAGCGCGGATTATTAGTAGACACCCATGTGCATGTTTTCAAACAAGATATGCCCCTGGTGGCGAATCCGCGACATCAACCGAAATATGACTTTACCGTCGAGCAGTTGCTAAGCATTATGGATCGGCATGGCGTCAGCCACGCGGTGATCGCAGCTGCTAGCCCTTGGGGCGACTACAACGACTATGTGCTCGAATCGTTAGGGCAGTCAGGACGCCTGCGTGGCACGGTGATTCTCGATCCTAATGTCGAGCTTATGGTGCTCGAGTACATGCATGCGCGGGGCGTGCGGGGTGTGCGCTTACCGTACATTGGACTAAAAGACCTGCCGGATTTGGATTCCTGGGCGTATCGCAAGTTTCTGCGGCGCTTGCGCGATCTGGATTGGCATGTCCACTTGCATTTGGATGGGCCCCGATTGCCGCTGGTATTGCCACTGCTTGAACGATCGGGAGTTAAGCTCGTCATTGATCACATCGGCCGTCCTGACCCCGTTACGGGCGTCGAAAGCGAAGGCTTCAAGGCCATGGTCCGGGTGGTTCAGAGGGGCAACGCTTGGGTAAAGCTGTCTGGGGCGTACCGGCTGGGAGAAAATGCGCGTCAATGTGCGCAGGCGTTGTTGGAAGACGTAGGGGTAGATCGTTTGTTTTGGGCCAGCGACTGCCCCTTTGTGGGAGAGGAAACGCGGGTGACCTACGAAGAAACCATTCAATGGTTGGAGGACACCGTGAGCGACCCGGCCGCGCGCCGACAGATCTTCGGCGAGAATGCGCTGCGCTTTTATTTCAGCTGATCATGAGCGGTGGACATCCATTACGCGCCTGGACCGACTGCAGGTTGCCGGACTGCCGTGGGTTGAGTTGTGTCCCTGGCTTTAACGACAACGCCTGCTGGTAAGCGGCCTCATGGCGACATAATTGAGAGGGCTTTGTTCCTTGCGTAGTCTTTCCTTGATTTGCCGGCAGAGTGACGACTCTCGAAGGCGACGTAAGGCATAACGGCGCGACTCCGTTTTTTCCACCCCAGGGAACCGTCGCACCGCCCACGGGGCGGTGAGAAGCAAATCCCGGCGTGAAAGGCTTACAACACCTCGGCCGCGTAGTCCGCCAAACGCGACCGCTCGCCACGCTGCAGGGTTACGTGGCCAGCGTGTTCCCACCCGCGGAAGCGGTCGACCACAAAGGAAAGTCCTGAACTTGCCTCGGTAAGATAGGGTGTATCGATTTGGGCCAGGTTGCCCAGACAGATAACCTTTGTGCCCGGACCGGCCCGGGTAATCAAAGTTTTCATCTGCTTGGGCGTAAGGTTTTGTGCCTCGTCGATTATTAAATATTTGTTAAGAAAAGTGCGGCCCCGCATGAAGTTAAGCGACTTCACCTTGATGCGGGAGCGGATGAGATCCATCGTAGCGGCACGACCCCACTCGCCGCCATGTGAGCTCGCAGGGTCGCCATCGCCCATGTTAAGCACGTCGAGATTATCCTCGAGTGCTCCCATCCAGGGCTGCATTTTCTCCTCTTCGGTGCCTGGCAGAAAACCGATGTCTTCGCCCACGGGTACGGTCACCCGCGTCATAATGATTTCGCTGTAGCGCTTCGTTTCCAGAACCTGGGTTAACCCGGCAGCCAAGGTGAGCAAGGTCTTGCCGGTACCTGCTTGGCCCAGCAGTGAGACAAAATCGCAGTCGGGGTTCATAAGCAGGTTGAGGGCGAAGTTCTGTTCCCGGTTGCGCGCGGTAATCCCCCAAACGTTGTTTTTGCGATGCGTGTAATCGCGCAAGGTTTGCAAAACTGCCGTGTTACCCTGAACCGCTTTTACTTGGGCATAAAGGGGTAGGCTTCCCTCCAGGTAGACGAACTGGTTGACAACGAAGCTCTTGCACAGTGGCCCGCTGATGCGGTAGTAGGTATTGCCCGCGTGCTGCCACGACTCGACATCTTTGTCGTGTTGTGCCCAGAAGTCTTCTGGAAGTTGTAGGATGCCCGAATACAGCAGATCGGAATCTTCCAGTACCTGATCGTTAAAGTAGTCTTCAGCCGCCAGGCCTAGCGTGCGCGCTTTCAGTCGCATGTTGATGTCTTTTGACACCAGGACGACTTCGCGGTCCGCGAATTCGTTTTGTAACGCGTGAACAACTCCCAGGATCTGGTTGTCGGCCTTGCCCACGGGAAGCTCCGCGGGAAGGGCGCTGGGCATTGGCCGGGTTTGCAGAAAAAGCTTGCCCTTGGCTTCCCGGTTGCCCAGCGCACTGAGTAACACTCCCTCCGCAATAGAGCTTTCGTTGGGAATCAGGGCATCCAGCGTGCGGCTTACTTGCCGTGCATTGCGCGCCACCTCCGACATTCCCTTCTTGTTGTGGTCGAGTTCTTCAAGGACCATCATCGGCAGATAGACATCGTGCTCCTCGAACCGGAAAAGGGAGGTTGGATCATGCAGCAATACATTCGTATCCAACACGAAGACTTTGCTGCGTTCGTCGCGAAGTCGCCTGCGGGTGGTCGCGGTAGCTGCTGCGGGTCGTGGCCTTTCTTCGGTGCCGGTGTCAGTGTTGGTCTCGTCAACCGTTTCCACAACAATGTTCGCAGTAGATGGGGAGGCAGCTGAGGGGAGGGACGCCTCAACCGCTTCGGCAATGGCGGGCTCCGGTTGCGCAGGTTGTTCAGCGGTTTCGGGGCTAGCCTTGGCTGGCGTTTTGCGCGCAGCTTTCTTGGCGCTTGCCGCGGTTGTGGCAGTCTTGGTTGCGGCCTTGGCTGCGGTCTTCCTGCCACGCGCAGCTTTGGTGGTGGTAGCACTGACTTCTGCGGCGTCTTCTACAGCTGCCAGGGGGGTGCTGGCTGCCGTGTCATCTGGAGTTGCTTCACCCTGTTTGCGGGTACTGCGGCTGGTACGGGCTGCCGATTTTTGCGCGAGCTCTGCGGGGATGGTCGCGGGACGTGTCGGCATTTTGGGAAGCGGCATGAAGCGTGTCTCCAAGAAGGCGATAGCGCAAATCTGGGTTAGATAAGGTCGAATGTTCCCAGAAAGATCTGGGCCGCACGGAAACGACGGCAGCACTACGGTCGCACTCGACCCAAATTATAAAAAGCCTAGCGGACGAGGGTCGGGCACATCTGACACGACGGCGTGCGTCCTGCTGGAACAATACCGCAAATTGATGGCTTGTGCGTGACAGCGATTGTGGATCACAGGCAGGAGTGTGAAGCTCCGGCGCGTTTTGCTAGGGGCGAAGCACAAGAGGCGAGATCGGGAATCTCGCGCGAGCTTGGGTGGCACGACACGGAGTGTGGGCCCGCTTAAGCATCGCGCCGACGTTTTATACGACGCGCAGTATCGTCTACAGCGCGCGTACCGCTTCGAGTACTGCCTCTGCATGGCCGGGTACTTTAACCCCGCGCCATTCTTGAGCGATGCGTCCTTGGCGATCAATGAGGAAGGTGCTGCGCTCGATGCCCCGTACTTGTTTGCCGTACATATTCTTCATTTTCATGACGCCAAACTGCTCGCACAGGTTTTCATCGGGATCGCTGATCAGGGCGAAGGGCAAGTCGTACTTCTCCTGGAAGCGTTGGTGCGAGCTCATGGAGTCGCGGGAGGCACCGATAACGGTAGCCCCTGCGGCTTCAAACTGTTCGTGCAAGTCGCGAAAGTCTTGACTTTCGCGGGTGCAGCCAGGGGTGTTGTCGCGCGGATAAAAGTAGAGGACGACGACACGTCCGGTGAGGTCGGCGAAGCGTATCGTGCCGTGCGTGGATTCGGCCTCCAGATGAGTGACGTCGGAACCTACCGTAAGAGCACTTGTCATGTTTTAGAAATCGTTAGAGTGATGGAACCAGGGCCGCAAGAGACTCAGAGCCAAGCGCGGCCGCAAAGCTAATAAGGATAGCCAAGCGGGACCGCGGCGGCTAGATTACGCGGGCAAGAGCAGGGCAATGACTCGCCGGCCTTCTGCCATCAAAATGTTATAGGTACGCGCCGCTGCGCGGGTGTCCATGGTCTCGACGCCGACACCGGCGCGGAGCACGCTGCGCGTGACGTCGGGACGTAGGAAGTGCTGGCGTGGCCCGGTTCCGACGAGAAGCACTTGTGTCGCGCCAGGGCTGGGAATGGGGACGATGTCATCCGGCTGATCAAGAGCAGCGAAGGGGTCGCTCGCCGAGGTCGATGCAACTCCAGCTGCGTGCAACAGCACTTCGGAGGTGATCTCGATAACATCACGGATCTCAAGCGCGGTAATATCGCCTTCTGGGCCGAATACGACCGTGCCTTCGTATCGCTCACGGTTGATTTCAATATATCCTTCACCGTAAGCGGTGACCGTGTTCAGCCCCGGATTAGAGTCGGAGTGCAGTTTCAATTGGCCTCCTTGCGTTTCAGTGAATGATCGATGCGAGGCGATTTGCCGATCATCGAGGCTTACGTTAGATTATAGGGTTTTCTTGTATATCCGCCCCAGAGGAATCGCCATGAGGGAGTTTTCGCGTATCAATCGGCTTCCGCCTTACGTATTCAATATTACAAGCGAGCTCAAGATGGCGGCGCGGCGCCGGGGCGAGGACATCATCGATATGTCGATGGGTAACCCCGATGGCGACACGCCTTCCCATATTGTGGAGAAGCTGGTTGAGGCATCGCGGCGACCCAAGACTCACGGTTATTCAGTATCGCGTGGCATTCCTCGCTTGCGCAAGGCCATCACCGACTGGTATCAGCGTCGCTACGCCGTCGATCTTGATCCCGAATCAGAAGCAATAGTTACTATCGGTTCGAAAGAAGGTCTGGCACACCTGATGTTGGCCACACTCGATGGTGGCGACACGGTGCTGGTGCCTAACCCAAGTTATCCCATTCATATTTATGGGGCGGTTATCGCGGGCGCGAACATCCGTTCGGTGCCTATGATTCCAGGCGTTGATTTCTTCGAGGAGATCGACCGAGCCGTCAAAGAGGCGATTCCTAAGCCCAAAATGATGATTCTGGGCTTTCCCAGTAACCCAACCGCGCAGTGCGTCGATCTCGCCTTCTTTGAGCGCGTTGTAGCACTCGCACGTGAGCACGATATCCTTGTCGTGCACGATTTGGCGTACGCGGACATCACCTTTGACGGCTATCAAGCGCCGTCAATTCTGCAGGTCCCCGGCGCGAGGGATGTGGCGGTCGAGTTCTTCACGCTTAGCAAGAGCTACAACATGGCGGGCTGGCGCGTCGGCTTCATGGTGGGTAATCGCGACCTTGTCTCCGCATTGGCGCGCATCAAGAGCTACCACGATTACGGGATGTTCACCCCGATTCAGGTGGCAGCCATTACGGCCCTCGAAGGTCCGCAAGATTGTGTCGCAAGTGTTGTAGAACAATACCGCAGTCGACGCGATGTGTTGGTGCGCGGCTTGCACGACGCGGGCTGGATGGTCGAGATACCCAAAGCGTCGATGTATATCTGGGCCAAGATCCCCCAGCCTTATCTTGAGCTGGGCTCGCTCGAGTTTGCAAAGCGATTGCTGGCGGACGCCAAGGTCGCCGTATCGCCGGGCATCGGGTTCGGCGAGTACGGTGACGACCACGTGCGGTTCGCATTGATCGAGAACGAGGCGCGTATTCGGCAAGCAGTGCGGGGCATTAAGCAAATGTTCCGCAAAGACGGGCTATTGACGCGTGTGGCCTAAGCAAGTGACGGCAAGACCGGCACTTATACACGCCGCCACCTTTGCTTGATGGTGCTCAGGCACACAGCGGATGTCAAGTCTCGGTGGGTCTATCAGGCCGGAGTTTCTGTCCGGCTCACCTTGGTTTTTTCTTCTCGTGGGCGCTGCGCCGCAAGGGGCAGCGCTGATTCTTACTAGAGCTAAGCAGAATGACGGATAACAGGGAGCCCGTGCGGGTCGGTATTTTGGGTCTGGGCGTTGTCGGCGGTGGTACTTACAGTGTGCTGAACCGCAATGCGGACGAAATTGCGCGTCGTGCGGGTCGCCGGATTGTAGTAACCAAGGTCGCAGAACGCGACGTGGCGAGGGCGCGGGCGCGTGTCGGGAGCGATGTCGTCATCGAAAATGACGCGTTCGACGTGGTGCGTGACCCGAGCATCGACATCGTGGTTGAACTGATTGGTGGTGTCACAGTTGCCCGCGAGCTCGTGCTTGAAGCGATTGCAAACGGCAAACATGTTGTCACCGCCAATAAAGCGTTGCTGGCGCAATACGGCAACGAAATCTTCGCGCGCGCTCGCGAACGCGATGTCATCGTTGCATTCGAAGCGGCCGTGGCGGGCGGTATTCCTATCATCAAAGCCATTCGCGAAGGCCTTACCGCAAACCGAATTGATTGGGTGGCGGGCATTATCAATGGCACCACCAACTACATCCTCACCGAGATGCGCACGCGCGGTCTGTCGTTTGACGAAGCTCTGGCTGAAGCGCAGCGTTTGGGATATGCCGAAGCTGATCCCACGTTCGATATCGAAGGAGTTGACGCGGCACACAAGCTCACCCTGCTGGCGTCCATGGCTTTTGGTATCCCGGTGCAGTTTTCGCGCGCCTATATTGAAGGGATTTCCCAATTGTCGGGGACCGATGTTCGTCACGCAGAAGCCATGGGCTATCGCATCAAGCTTCTCGGAATTACACGCCGCCGAAACGAAGGCATTGAGTTGCGCGTACACCCCACGCTTGTGCCCGCTGACCGCTTGCTCGCCAATGTAGAAGGCCCCATGAATGCAGTGCTGGTGCACGGCGACGCCGTCGGTCCCACGTTGTACTATGGACAGGGCGCGGGCGAAGAGCCCACTGCGTCGGCAGTAGTGGCCGACCTGGTCGACGTTGCGCGTTTGCATACCGCCGATCCCGATCACCGGGTTCCCTATCTCGCGTTCCAGCCCGAGGCGCTGGCCGATCTGCCCATTCTCGATATCGGCGATGTGCGTAGCTGCTATTACCTGCGCCTGCGTGTGGTCGATCGGCCGGGTGTGATGGCGGACATCGCGCGTATTTTGGCGGATCACAGCATCTCGATTAGCTCGATGATCCAGGACCCTGAAGGCGAAGACGGTATGGCCGAGATTATTTTTGTGACGCACGAGGCGCTGGAAGCTGACATCGACCGTGCCATCGGGCAGATGCAGGCTCTTGAATCCGTTACTTCAGATGTGGTCCGGCTGCGCATGGAGCAACTAGCATGAGTATGCGCTACATTTCCACCCGTGGTGGAATGTCACCTCAACCGTTTACCGACATCCTGCTGGAGGGCCTGGCGCCGGACGGTGGGCTGGCGGTCCCCGAGTCCATCCCGCAAGTTGACGCGGTGACGCTGCGTCGTTGGCGCGATCTGTCCTATGCCGAGTTGGCTTTCGAGGTCTTGAGCTTATTCGCTGGCGATATTCCTGCCGAAGATCTCAGGAAGATTACGCAAACGACCTATCGGGCTGAGGTGTTCGGTAGCGAGGAAATTGCACCCGTTAAGCCCTTATCGGGGGGGCTTAGCTTGCTGGGGCTGTCAGAAGGACCGACCCTGGCCTTCAAAGACATGGCCATGCAGCTGTTAGGGCATTTGTTCCAATATGTGCTCGAGCGGCGTAACACTACCTTGAACATTCTTGGAGCGACCTCGGGAGATACCGGCTCTGCAGCCGAGTACGCGATGTGCGGCAAGGAGCGTATCGCCGTGTTTATGTTGTCGCCGCACGGTCGGATGAGTGAATTCCAGCGTGCGCAAATGTACTCATTGCAAGACCCGAACATTCATAATTTGGCGCTGGAAGGGGTCTTCGACGACTGCCAGGACGTCGTCAAGGCGGTGGCGGGCGACCTGCAGTTCAAACAGATCTACCGCATTGGCGCGGTCAACTCGATTAATTGGGCACGCATCGCAGCCCAGGTCGTCTATTACTTTCACGGTTGGCGGCGTGTCACGACAGCCGACGATCAGCCCGTGTCGTTTGCAGTGCCATCCGGCAACTTCGGAAATATCCTCGCAGGCCACATAGCGCGCAGCATGGGGTTACCGATCCGTAAGCTCGTGTTAGCGACGAACGAGAACAACGTGCTCGAAGAGTTTTTCCGTACGGGAATTTACCGGCCACGTTCTGCCGCCGAGACACACGCAACGTCCAGCCCCTCCATGGACATTTCGCGGGCTTCGAACTTCGAACGCTTCGTGTTCGACCTGCTGGATCGCGACGGGGGGCGCGTAGCAGCGCTGTGGCAACAGCTGGCCCGAGATGGACAGTTCGACCTCTCCCACTTACGTGCGGCCTTCAGCGATTATGGGTTCGTGGCTGGAACCAGCACGCACGCTGACCGCTTGACCACGATACGCTCGGTCTACGAACGCGACGGCGTGCTCATTGACCCGCATACCGCGGATGGTGTGAAGGTCGCACTGCCCCACGTTGAACGCGATGTACCCATGCTGGTGCTGGAAACCGCCTTACCGATCAAGTTTGCGGAGACGATTCAGGAGGCGATTGGTCAGGCGCCGCCTCGCCCGCAGCGGTTTGAAGGATTGGAGCAGTTACCGCAACGCGTGCGTGTGATGCCTTGTGAGGTTGATTTGGTCAAACAGTACATCATCGACCACGCTGTCTAACCGCTAGAGGCGCCGACAGCACTCGAAAATGCGCACGGGGTTGGTTGTTCGCGAGCTGTTGTCGTGGACGTAGCTGTGCGGTAAGGCGTGTGCCGCGTGGTGCCGTTAGAGGCGAAGTAGCTGTTGCGCAGCGCGGGTTCCGCTGCGCACCGCACCTTCGAGCACGGCCGGATACCCTGTATCCATGTAATCGCCAGCCAGTACGATGCGGGTCCACGGGGTGCAATGACCGGGTCGTTTGAGTCCTGGGAGCGCCTGGAAGGTCGCCCGTTTGTCGATGATCAGCTCTGCAAGAGTCAGCGGCGGGAGGGCGATTTGTTCAGAGAGCTGTGCGTGAAGGCGTTGCATGGCCACCGATCGCGGCAATTGGACGAGATCATACGCGGCGCTGCCCACGACGGTCAGTTCGGGGCGCTGGGGATCCAGCCCAAGTAGCTGGGTCCGATCGAATAGCCATTGGCCGTAGCGTCCTCGCGCGGGATCATCTTCCAGCATCATCATCGGCGCGGGCAGAGGTCCCATAGGCAGGGCCAGTTGCACCGTGAACGTTGCTATTGGGGCATAGGAGAACGCTTCTAACTGGGCGACCAGATCGCTAGCCTCCGGTAGATGTCTGAACAAGCGGGCGGCTATGTAGGGGGGGGTCGCCACCACCACGGCGTCGAAGGTTTCCCCGTCGACTAAAACGTCCCGTGCGCCCGGAACGACGCTGCGCACAGGGACGCCGAAACGCATTTCGCAGCGGCGGGCCGCGGCATTTGGCCAGAGCGACGACATATCGGTGCGCGGCAGCAGTAGATCACTAGCGTGGCGATGGGCGTCCAGCGCGTCGCGCAATACGTTGCAAAAGAGCTGGGCGCACGCTTGCTCGAGCGGCGTGTTCAAAGCGGCCAAACAGAGTGGACGCCAAAGGGCTCGGATAACGGAGGTTGGCTGCCCGTACTCGTGCAATAGTGACTGAACCGTTTTGGCCGTCGTCCGCCAGGTGGCTGCACGCAAGCGCGCTGTCATGCGAACCACGGCCCAGCGATCGAGCACGTCGATCCCGCGCATGCTGAGCAGCGCTATGAACATGTGCCAGGGCGATGGCAAGCGCGCGGCTTTCAGCCTAAAGGTGTTATCGGCGCTTACCAGGGAAAGAGGCAGGCGAAGCAACAAGCGGTCGGGTTCTTGTCCCAAGCGCCGCATCAGGTTGAGAGTGGCGTCATAAGCACCGATGAGAATGTGTTGGCCGTTGTCGAGTGGCGCCTGAAACCCCTTGCGCTTGACCCGCTGTGCCCGGCCGCCCGGGGTATGCCCGGGATCGAAGACCGTGACCGCATAGCCAGCCTCCTTGAGTTCCACCGCAGCGGCCAACCCTGCCCAGCCTGCCCCGATAATCGCAATTCTGTTCATGCCTGTTGAGTCGAGACAGGTGGACGTAGACGTAATTTGCCACCGGTCACCCAGGTTCTCCACGCTAACCAGAATTTACGAATGGGGGTTAGGGAGACGCGCTGATGGAGGACGTGGAACCCGTCGCGCTCAATTTCTTCCAGCAACGCGTAGTAGATGGAGGCCATGATCAAGCCGGGACGTTGCGCCCGTCTGTCGACTTCCGGCAAGTATTCCAGCGCGCGAACGTAGGTTTGCCGGGCGCGGTCCGCCTGGAACTGCATCAACGCGTGAAATTCATCGGAATACCGGCGATGGATGATGTCGGCGGCCTTCACGTTAAAGCGCTGCAGCTCATCGATGGGAATGTAGATGCGGCCGCGGCGCGCGTCATCGCCGATATCCCGGATGATATTCGTGAGTTGGAAGGCCAGCCCGAGCTCGCGGGCGAAGTCCAGTGTAGCGGCCTGCGTGCGTCCAAATATCGCGGATGAGATCTCGCCGACGACTCCCGCGACATGCCAGCAATAGCGCTGCAACGTGGTGAAGTCGAGGTAGCGATTCTGGGACAAGTCCATTTGCATGCCGTCGATGATGGCGATCAGTTGCGACTCCGCAATGTCGAATTCAATAAGGTGCGGGGTGAGAGCACGCGTAACCGGGTGGGTAGGGTTGCCCCTAAAGGTGGCGTGTACTTCATTGCGCCACCAGGCCAGCTTGGCCTGCGCTACCGAAATGTCGGTATATTCGTCGACAATATCGTCGACTTCGCGACAGAACGCATACAGTGCAGTGATGGCACGCCGGCGTGGGGGCGGCAAGAACAGAAAACTGTAATAAAAACTGGACCCGCTGCGTGCAGCTTTGTCCTGGCAATATTGATCAGGTGTCATGGATAATGTTCTGACCTTCGTGCAGCCTGCCGTAATACATGCTGATAGCGAAAGGCGCGGTGCAACATGAGTGCCCAGTCGTGTGCGTTTAGGGTGGGGCGTCGATCGAAAACGTTGTAGTGCACGGCTTCAATACGCTCGAGTATGCGCAAGCCACCGCAGACCACCAGACGAAGTTCCCATCCGATGCGGCCGGGGAGTTGCAGCGCCAGATGTGCACCCCGAAATAACTCGTCGCGGGCGCGCTGTACCTGTTGCTGCATCACGAGTTGCCATGCTGGTGAGTCGCGGTGCGTGCTCAGCCTGTTTGGGCTCAAGCCATACTGCTCGAGGTCGGAGCGGGGAATATATACGCGCCCCTTGGCTTCGTCCAGTGCAACATCCTGGCAAAAATTCGCCAGCTGCAGCCCGGTACAGATGGCATCGGCCGCGCGTGCGTTGTACTCGGTGTAGTGCCCATACAACCGCAACATGAGTTCGCCCACGGGATTCGCAGAGCGGCTGCAATAGTCAAAAATCGCCGCGGCTGTATCGTATTGTTTGACGGTCACGTCCTGCTCGAAGGCAGACAGCAGCCGGTAAAAGGGCGCGATGGGTAGCTCATGCTGGCGAATCACCTGGGCTAGAGGCGCGAATACCGTACGCGGCGCAAATGTATCGTCGGGTTCATCGCGCTCGACGCTTCCATACGCGCTATCGGTAGGGGACTGTCCTGTCTGGATCGCCTCGAGCGCAACACGATACGCACGCAAGCGTGCCAAGCGCCACTCCGGGGGGGCGTCGCCTTCATCGGCGATATCGTCGGCCGTGCGCGCAAAGCGATAAATGGCTATCACGGCGGGCCGCAATCGGCGTGGCAGCACCAGTGAAGCTACTGGGAAGTTCTCATAGTGGTCAATCGCCATGGCCCTATTGTGGCATGCGCCCGCCCCAGGGCACGCTACAGCTGTGCCGACAGGAGTGGTACGGCGCTTATGCGACTTTACAAGATTCTTCCTGATACCCTGAGCAACGCGGTACTTCACGGTACACTTGTAGGGTCATGCCTCGCCCGATTCTTGCATCTATTTATCCCGCCGCTGTCGCGCACAATTTGACTCAAGTACGCGCCCGTGTCGCGCCGTTCGCTCGCGGTGACACTGCCCGTATATGGGCGGTTATCAAGGCCAATGCTTATGGCCATGGTATCCGGCGTGTCTATGCGGGCTTGCAAAGCGCCGATGGCCTTGCCATGCTAGATCTCGACGAAGCTGTCTTGTGTCGCGAAGCAGGCTGGCGTAAGCCGCTGCTGATGCTCGAGGGCTTCTTCGAGCCGAACGATTTATCGTGGTACGTGCAGTACAAGTTGCAACCCATCGTGCACCACATGGAGCAACTTGCCATGTTGGAGCAGTCACGTGGGCTGAGGGGGCTGAACATCCACCTCAAGCTCAATGGTGGTATGAATCGCCTGGGGTTCCTGCCCGACCAATATCGGGCGGCTTACCAACGCGCGTTACAACTGCAGCAGCAAGGCGTGATACGGTCTATTGGCCACGTCATGCACTTTGCTCACGGCGAGCAACCGGAAATGGTCGAGCAGGTCATGCAGGTGTTCGAAGCTGCCACACGCGGGTTGCCCGGCCCGCGCAGCGTATGTAATTCGGCCGCCACGCTGGGGTCGCCACAACTGGCCGGCGCCACAGATTGGCTTCGTCCAGGAATTTGCCTTTATGGTGCCACCCCGTTCGACGCCGGTCCCAGTGCCGCTGCGTTAGGTTTGCAGCCGGCCATGGTCCTGCAGTCACGCATTATTGCGGAGCAACAGCTTGAAGTTGGGTCCGCCGTGGGTTATGGGGGGGTGTTCGTGGCGAGCGAACGCATGCGCGTGGGCATTGTTGCCTGTGGATATGCCGACGGCTATCCGCGTCACGCGCCGACCGGTACGCCCGTGGTGGTTGCGGGTGTGCGAACCCGACTGGTCGGGCGCGTCTCGATGGACATGCTGGCCGTTGATCTCACGCCGGTACCTAACGCTCAGGTGGGTGCACCCGTCACGCTCTGGGGCGCCGAGGGCTTGTCGGTCGATGAAGTAGCGGCGGCCGCGGGAACCATCGGCTACGAACTGCTCACTGCCCTTGCGCCCCGCGTTCCAACGCGCGTCATTACCGACAATGGCGATTGGGTTTCCTGATTTCGCGCCTCCTGTTCACTCTTATGGCAAAAGTCAAAACCACTTTCGTATGCACCGAGTGCGGTGGTACTAGCCTCAAATGGCAAGGGCAATGTCCGCATTGCCAGGCCTGGAACACGTTAGAAGAGTCTACCGCTGAACCGGGGCGAGAAAGTGGACATCGCTACGCACCGTTAGCCGGGACGAGTGCGGTGCGCAAGCTTTCCGAAATCGAACCCCGGCAGCAACCTCGGTTGCCCACCGGAATTGCGGAATTCGATCGGGTTCTAGGCGGCGGTTTGGTCCCCGGCGGGGTCGTCTTGATCGGAGGCGACCCGGGTATTGGGAAGTCCACGCTGCTGCTGCAAGCGCTGGCTTCCATGGCGCGCGTACACCGTGTACTTTATGTCACGGGTGAAGAGTCGGGGGATCAGGTCGCGCTCCGGGCGCAACGTCTCGGCGTGCCGACTGCGGAGGTCGATCTTCTTGCCGAGATACGCCTCGAGGTCATTCAGGCGGCCGTGCTGGAGGCAGCGCCTGCCGCCAGGCCAGAGGTGGTGGTGATCGACTCTATTCAAACGCTTTATTCCGGCGAACTCAACTCCGCTCCGGGCTCGGTCGCTCAGGTGCGCGAGTGTGCGGCGCAACTGACGCGTCTGGCCAAGCAGACTGGTGTCACCCTCGTCATGATCGGTCATGTGACGAAAGAGGGCGCTCTGGCAGGGCCGCGCGTGCTCGAGCACATTGTCGACACGGTCTTGTACTTCGAAGGCGACACT
>CAZMVM010000081.1:0-14779 GCA_964569785.1 uncultured Pigmentiphaga sp.
CAAGTACGGCAAGACAGGCGGCCAAATGAGCACCGGATGAATGACCGACCAGATGAATGCGCGGGACAGCACCATACGATCCCGCATTGCGTATAACCCAGGTCAAACCACGAGTAAGCTGCTCAACCATGGGAAAGAGTCGCCCTTGAAAATCAAGGACGTTGCCAAAATTCAGGGCAACGTAATGCATGCCCTCGCGGCACACCCAATCGGCCGGATAGAGATAACTCTCCGCCTTGCCCGTTCTCCACGCGCCCCCGTGTATGAAGCAAACGATATCCCCAGCTAATTCGGGAGTGGCTGAATCAGCGTCAGGACGAGCCCAAAGCCCGTCTTCGGCATGTTCTGGCCCATAGCGAAACGTTTCAAACGATCGTGTGGCTCTTACCTGTTGGCTACGCTGCGCGAACCCCGCGACCACCTCCGCCATATTGGCGGCGAAATGTTCTTGCTCGTAGCAGCGGTGCAACTGCTCTACGCTAAGCTTTCTCCAATCTTGCATCTTCGAAACTTCCCTACGCCTACGCTGTTGCTTAGCTGTGGTTCACACGAGCACCGGCAGCGCCATCCGCACGTTGCCCGTCATTCCACCACGTCGATTACCGGCTCTGTTGCGCGAGGAGCTGGTCTTCTTCCGTCGTCTTTCGACCCCAATGCTGCGCCAATACGGCGCAGACCATTAGCTGAATCTGGTGATAAATCATCAGTGGCAACACCATCATCCCGACTGCCGAAGTGGCGAACAATACCTGCGCCATCGGCACCCCGCTTGCCAAGCTCTTTTGCGAGCCAGCGAGCATGGTGGTGATTTGATCTGCACGATTCAGGTCGAGCGCACGGGCTGCTACGTACGTAACCACCAACGCGATGATAAGGAACACAACACTAATAAAGATGAGTGCGAAGAGCGCTCCCCAAGACACCTGCTGCCAAATACCCTGCAGCACCGCAGCACTGAACGCTGTATATACCACCAATAGAATCGAGCCGCGATCCACGACCATAAGAAGGCGGCCCGTGCGAGCCATCCACTTCAGCAACACAGGACGCAGCAAGTGGCCAATTACAAACGGAACCATGAGCTGCAGCAGAATGCGGCCCACTGAGTCCCAGATCGCCACTGCCCCTTCAGGCGGTGCCACCCAGATGCCGACCAGAAAGGGAGTCAGAAAGACTCCTAATATCGTCGAGCCCGACGCGGCGCACACCGCGGCCGAAATGTTGCCTTTCGCCATGCTGGTGAGGGCAATGGCCGACTGCACCGTCGATGGCAGAAAGCAGAAGTACAAGATGCCCAAATAAAGCGCTGGCGTTACCATAGGTAACAAGACAGGCCCGCGACGATTGCTTCACCCGACAGCTTCGCGCCATGCAAGAAGAACAGTAAGGCAATCGCCGCATAGGTAAGAATCTGCAGGCCTTTTGCAATCAACCCCGAGGCGGGCAACACGGTTGCAACCACCACGACGGCGATCAATAGCAAGGTGTAGTTATCTGGAATAAAAATTGAACGTTTGCTGGCCACAATACTTCAGCTATCAATGAGTGAGGCAAGACAGGTGCAGCATGCTGCAATCCCGGGGGAGCATGCATTCTAGTCGGGCAGGATCAAAAAGTTAAATGGATTTAACGAATGGATTGATGCGTTCAGCGCATCAATCCATTCGTTATCGATTGATTCCATACAATACGCGATGGGTCGGCGCCAGGAGCCAAGTGTTTACGTAGAACTGCCGGGCCGCACTCGTTCCCAGAGCACAGACGATTGGGCCGATGGGTCCTCCTCACCTGGCCTTATTGAGTAGGTTGACTCCATCGCCGTGTTAAGTCCATGCAACAGCGAAGAAACGGTATCGAGAGCAGGCGTAGGGACGCCACGGGCCGTCGCTAGAATGCGTACGCGATCCACCACCGGTTCAACTTCCACTTGTCGCCCAAGCAGCACATCTTGAAGCATTGACGGACGTCCTGACGCCCGTTGTGCACCCGAGGAAGATTGAGAAGGATCCGCGTGCGATAGGCCGACGCTCCACCCCCATGCAGCGGCCGTCGCCACCACCTCTTGCGTAAGGCGCGCTTGAAGCCTTTTAAGTTGGTCCTGAGCTTCCAGCTGCGCAGGCTCGAGGCGCGTTAGGGCGCAAAGAGGGCCATCTGCGATATTGCGAACAAGTTTTGACCAGACATTTAGACGTAAATCAGCGCACGGCTCTGCATTCAAACCTGCCGAGCGCAACATTGCGCAGGTATCCCTTAAACGCGAACTGAACGACCCATCATACTCGCCGAGTAGCCAGTGGTTCTTCGTGAAATGCTGCACGACGCCAGGCTGAAGCACTTCGTTGTTTGAGTAAACCACACATCCCAGACTCTTCTGCCCCAAGAGCTTGCTCAAACTCGAAATACCTGGAGCAAAATTAGGTAGCGGGACGTCAATGCCCTGCCCAAACCACCATGGCAGTCCATTAGAAACAAACATGGCAACACCGCCCGGCTTCAACATCCCGGCGACTGCCGCCGCCACTTGTGGTTGCGCCTGAGCTTTCACCGTCACAATGACGACGTCTTGTGGCGGCAGATCAGCTGGATTTGCGCTCGCAACCGTAGGCAACACCACGACGCGCTCATCATTCTCTATCAGCGTCAGTCCCGCAGCGCGTATTGCGTCTAACTGTCGGCCTCTCGCGATGAGATTCACCCGCGCATATCCGGAAGCAATTAAGCGAGCCGCAAGATAGCCGCCTACGGCACCGACACCAAATATACACACTTCCATTGAAAGCTCTCCTCGAGGGGAACGATGTGCTCACCCTACGGCATATACCGAATCCGTATATGCCTATAGCTCTTCGCCATTGTTTGGCCATGCTTGACTGCATAAGCTAACGAACGAGCTTCATCGGCCCCTGCATATCTGCTGCGCCCCCCTCCTCCTGATTGCTTGGGCAGGGCGCCGGCAAAGAATGCGGTCAAGCCATGCACTGCCTAATCTGGGATTCTCGTATGAAACTGAAGATTCTTATTGTTGACCCTGCCGATGATGTTGCGACCGCGTTGACCGAATTGCAGCCGGGCGAGATCGTTGCGCAGCAGCTCGGCGATCGCAATGTCACCGTCAAAGCCACAGAACCGATCCCGTACGGTCATAAGATTGCGCTGCGCGATATCGCTGAAGGGGAAGAAGTTCGCAAATACGGTGCGCCTATTGGACGAGCGACGGCAAACATTCCGGCCGGAGCCCACATTCACCTTCATAACATTACTACTCAACGCGTACAGGGGCTGGCATGAATAAACCCTTTGAATTCTGGGGCTACCGACGACCTGATGGCACCTTCGGAGTGCGAAACCATGTCCTCATTCTGGGCGCGATGGACAATATCAATCCTGTTGTTCGCCGTATCGCCGAAGGTGTGAAGGGCACAGTTCCGCTCTGGGCCGCCTATGGGCGCGGCATGATCGCCGAAGACGCCATACAGCATGAGCGCACGCTCGTCGGCTATGCGGTGCATCCGAACGTCGCAGCGGTGCTGGTCATTAGCATGGAGCCGCAAAGCGCTCAACGACTGGCCAAACAAATTGCTGCGACCGGCCGCCCCGTGGAATGGCTTGCGGTTCAGCAAGAGGGAGGTACCGCTAAGACCGTGGATCGCGGAATACGTCTGGCCATGAACATGGTCGTCGATGCGGGTCGTATTCTGCGCGAGCCTGTACCTGCCTCGGAACTCATTATCGGTGTGGAATGTGGCGCATCAGATGCAACGTCTGGACTCACTGCGAACTCCGCGACTGGCGTCGTCGCCGACTGGGTGGTCGAATGGGGTGGCACCGTCGTCTTGTCTGAAACTGAAGAGATCATTGGAGCTGAAGAGGCGTTGGCCGCTCGTGCCATTAACGACCAAGTCGCGCAGCAGCTGCTGCATGCTGTTCGCACGCGCGAACATGAGGCCCGCTACATTGGCGCCGCGTCCTTGGGGTTCGGCCCCGATAATGCCGACGGTGGACTTTCCACGCTTGAAGAGAAGTCACTGGGTGCAGTCCGCAAAGGCGGAACTTCACCACTTTGCGAAGTGATCGGGTACGCCGAACGCCCAAGTCGTAAGGGCCTCGTCTTCATGGATGCTCCGGCCCCAGGTACCGAGAACATCACGGCACTGGCGGGCGGTGGCTGTCATATTCTGCTGTTCAATACCGGGGTGGGTAACCCCGTGGGCAATCCGGTTGCGCCTACCTTGAAAATTACCGGAAATCCACGGACGGCCGAACATTTCGCCGACAACATCGACGTCGATGTGAGCGGCGTGCTCACTGGCAGCGACGACCTCGTATCGGCAGCAGCCAAGATACGTACCGCCCTGCTTGATGTCGCCAACGGAATGATGACCCGTAGCGAAATTCTGGGCGATGTCGAAATCACCATTAGTCGCGTCGAATTGGGCTATCGACGCGCTCACGGACTCGCTGCGCAGCAGTTAAATCCTGAAGGTGCAACCGCATGAAGATCACTGATATTCAGGTTCTGCCGCTGCATCTGCCCATGAAACCCACCACGCCCATCGCTGTGGGCGGCGAAACCAGCTCGGCGCATACGCTTTTGCGCATCAAAACGAGTGAAGGTATCGAAGGTTACGGTGAAACGTTTCGACTCGCCCCGGGCGCGATCAAAGCGTTAATCGAGACCGAGCTCAAGCCCATACTGATCGGTACGGATCCACGCCGCATCGAACTCATTTGGGAGCAAATGTATACTCGGTCATTCCGTTACGGGCGTGCCGGCATGGTCCTACATGCCATGAGTGGCATTGAAGTCGCGCTCTGGGACATTCTGGGCAAAGTTTGCGGTCAGCCGGTTTACCAATTACTGGGGGGCGCATGCCGCGAGTCAGTACCGGCTTACGCGAGTCTTCACCGTTATGCTCGGCCGGCTGAAGTGGCCGAAATGGCCATGCGCTTTGTCGATCGTGGCTACAAGGCAGTGAAACTGCACCAAAGCGATGTTGCAAGCGTGGCTGCAGTGCGCGAGGCCGTCGGAGCGGACATCGAGATCATGCTGGATGCATCGGGCGCCTGGACCCCACGACAAGCTCTTGACGTTGCCAAGGCGCTCGAGCCTTATCGCTTGCAGTGGCTGGAAGAACCCCTGCAACGAATGGATGATTACGACGGATTGCGTTGGTTACGCGATCACTCGCCTGTGCCCATCGCTGCCGGCGAAAACGAGTACACCCATTGGGGTTTTCGTGAAATTGTTTCGCGCCGGGCCGTAGACATCGTACAGCCCGATGTTATTAAAAGTGGGGGCATTTCTTCCTGTCGCAAGATTTTCGCTTTGGCAGAAGCTTTTGACCTTGAAATCGCGCCCCATTGCTTTTATTACGGGCCAGGCATCGCGGCAACGCTGCACCTGGCCATGGCCTCGACGCGAGCCCGTTACGTGGAAATCAACGCCATCGACCTCGAAGCCTGGTTCATGGTTCCCCCTATGCGCCCGCAAGAGGGGCAACTCACAATTAACAACAAACCCGGTCTAGGCATCGAATTCGACACAGCGGTGCTGGACCGCTACGCGAAAACAATCTAACTTCACCTCGAGGAGACACTCATGCGTCATTTACGTAGCCTGGCCATCACTATTGCAATCGCCGCCTTAGTATCAATTCCTCCTGCAGTAAACGCCCAGGAACCTGCCTATCCAACGCGCACCGTGACCATTGTGGTTCCGCTGTCTCCCGGGGGCGGCGTCGATATGATTGCACGCCTGGTCGCAGACAAGCTCTCTCAATCGTTCGGGCACCCGTTCATCGTGGATAACAAGCCGGGAGCAGCGGGTAATATCGGGGCCGAGTACGTGGTGCGGGCTCAACCGGACGGCTATACGCTCCTTTTCACCGGGAATAGCCATACCGTAAACCCCAGCCTTTATAAACTTCGCTTCGATACCCAGAAGGATTTCACACCCATCGCGCGGGTGGTCGAAACTCCTCAAGTTTTGCTTGTGCATTCCTCGGTGCCAGCCAACAATTTGAAGGAGTTCCTCCAATATGCCAAAGACAACCCCGGCAAACTCAATTACGGGAGCGCCGGGGTTGGGTCGCCCAGCCACATCGCAGGAGAAATGTTTAAGCTTGCTGCGGGCGTTGATATGACCCATGTCCCATACAAAGGTGCTGGCCCTGCCACCGCCGACTTGCTCGGCGGCCAGATACAAGTCTTGTTTTCCAGCCTACCATCCGCGGTGCCTCACCTTGCGGGCGGCAAGATAAAGGCCCTGGGCGTCTCGACGGCCAAGCGCTTTCCCACTGTGCCCGATATTCCCACCATCGACGAAGCTGGCGTGCCCAACTACCGGGCCGACACGTGGTTTGGCATGTTTGCGCCCGCTGGATTGCCAGACCGCATACGCGACAAGCTTGCGAATGAATTGGCGACCATTACAGCGGACCAGGCGTTTCAGAAAGAGATTCTTGACGCAGGAATGGAGGCCGCGGTCAATACTCCGCAAGAATTCAACAAGATGCTAGACCAGGAGTTTAAAGATTGGCCGGTCATCATTGAAAAGACGGGCATCAAAGCGGAATAGGTCAGACTCAAGACGCAGCACCTTTTGACGGAAGCCGTGACCGAGCAGCCACGATGGCGCTAAAGTGTAGCTTCGCACAAGGGGGTGCTCATCATGGACATCCAGCACTTACGATACTTCGTCGAAGTTGCTAACCGCGGCAGTGTAAATGCTGCCGCGCGCCACCTCGGCATTAGTCAACCCACTCTGTCCCGCCAACTGCAGCGCTTGGAAGCCTGTGTGGGTGAGCGGCTGTTTGTTCGAGAGAACAATGGCGTTGTTCTGACGTTGGCCGGGCAAAGAATGCTGCCAGGCGCTGTGCGCACCCTGCACGAGTACGATGACATGCTTGCAACGGTGGCACGAAGTAGTCCTACCGCTACCGTGCGGGTTGGCTTACCGCCTTCCAGCATGCAGTTTCTTTTGGATGCGTTGCTGCAACGCGCGGCCGACGTCGGAATCCAACTAAGTGTCATGGAAGGAGCCAACGTAAGCCTAGTCGATGCGGTTACTTCGGGGCGGATCGACATAGCCGTGGTCGCCTGCCCGCCACGAAACCCACGAATGCAGCAAGTTGCGCTATGGCGCGAAAATCTGTTCCTTGTTGCCGCCCGCAAATGGCGCCGACTGCCTAGCACGATGTCGATTCAACTGGCGGCGACGCATCCCTTGATACTCAGTAACCGACGCGACACCATTCGCGAAACGATCGAGGCCGCGTTTGCGGCAGAAGGTTTGACTCCCAAGGTTTATCTGGAACTGGAAGGCGTCTCTACGATTAAGCACCTGATGCACGACCGCGATCTTTGCTCATTGTTGCCTTGGCTTTCGGTGCGCGATGAGCTGAAAACCGGCACATTCACAGCTAGCTGCATCGAGGGGTTATGGCTCGAACGCTATGCTATGGTCGCCAAGGGCGCACTGGCGTCCCTTGCAGTGAGCGAAATTTTCAAGATATTGTGCACCCTTCCCAAGGAGCAGCTTGAACAAGAACCCGTTGCCGGTGTGGAGTGGAAAGGTGTGTGGCCCCAGGCGAACGACATCCGTGAAAGCGCGCGTGCCGCCATAGAATAAGGCAGCGGCGGTCTAATATCCCCTCATTCAGTCTCCTGCCCTCTTCTTCTTGATACCTTGTGGAAGACTAGGCCAATGGTCTTACATTCAAACATTTAGCCGCATCAGTAGACTCATAGAGCAGAACCAGCGGGCTCCGACGCGCAAGAACCGGTAGTCACGAAAGCGATAACTGTCGCCTCACGTTACTCACCCTAGACGCTCGAAATACTTCGCATCCCGCTGGGAAATTCTTTCAAGCGCTATTACGGACTTTGTCCAGTCCGCAGTGCGCGCATAGCGCTGTCCACCGTATGCCGATCTGCATCGCCGCTACGAGCGACATTTCCGCATCAATTCCTGTCAACATCAAGCGGCCCATAGAACCCCAATCGCAAACACTGTCTCAATCAACTCTTACGAAGAGAGTGCATTGCTTGCACACTGCTTTAGCAATGACGCGTTATTCAAGGCCTGCGGGAAGTTGCTCAACAAAGAAAAAACCCCGCCAACCAGGCGGGGTTTGCACGACCATTTGGCGGGGCCCAAGATCGCGGGCCTGCGTTGCCTATTATGTTGTCTTTAGTCTTCCAGCAATGAAAGGTCGCGTACGGCACCTTTATCGGCTGAAGTCACCAACATGGCATAAGCCTTGAGCGCTGCCGAAACCTTTCGCGGCCGCGGCTTGGCTGGCTTCCAACCCTTCGCGTTCTGCTCTTCACGGCGACGCGCCAGCTCTTCCTCGGACACCAATACATTAATACTGCGATTGGGAATGTCGATGCGAATGCGATCGCCATTGCGCACCAATCCGATCGCGCCGCCGGCCGCAGCTTCGGGCGAGCAATGTCCAATTGAAAGCCCGGAGGTGCCGCCCGAGAAACGGCCATCGGTTAGCAAGGCACACGCTTTACCCAGACCCTTCGCCTTGATGTAACTGGTGGGATAAAGCATTTCCTGCATACCTGGCCCACCTTTGGGACCCTCATAGCGAACGATGACCACATCGCCCGGCTGGACCTTGTCTTTCAGGATGTTCTCGACTGCTTCCTCTTGCGATTCTGTAACATGCGCCGTGCCTTCGAACACGAGGATGCTCTCATCCACCCCGGCGGTTTTCACCACGCAACCGTCTTCGGCGATGTTACCCGTCAGCACGGCAAGACCACCCTCTTGCGAGAACGCGTGTTCCACCGAACGAATGCAGCCGTTTTCGCGGTCGAGGTCCAGACTGGGCCAGCGAGAATCCTGGCTAAATGCCTGCTGCGTAGAAATACCGCCGGGCCCCGCCAGATAGAAATGCTTCACCTCTTCGTCTTGAGTTCGACGCACATCCCACTTCTCGAGCGCATCGCCCAGTGTCGGCGCATGCACGGTGGGAACATCGGTGTGCAGCTTTCCGCCACGCTCGAGTTCACCCAGAATCGCCATGATACCGCCCGCGCGGTGCACGTCTTCAACGTGGTACTGATTGGTATTGGGTGCGACCTTACATAGCTGCGGCACTTGGCGCGACAGCCGGTCGATGTCGGCCATGGTGAAGTTGATGCCAGCCTCTTGTGCGATCGCCAGCAAATGCAGAATTGTATTGGTTGAACCACCCATGGCAATGTCGAGCGTCATCGCGTTTTCAAACGCTTTGAAGCCCACAGAACGCGGTAGGACGCGCTCGTCGTCTTGCTCATAGTATTGGCGTGCCAGTTCGACGATACGGCGTCCCGCTCGCTTGAAGAGCTGTTCGCGTTCGGCATGCGTGGCCACGAGCGTACCGTTACCCGGCAGTGCCAACCCAAGGGCCTCCGTCAAGCAGTTCATGGAGTTGGCCGTGAACATACCCGAACACGAGCCGCACGTAGGACAGGCGGAGCGTTCAACTTGCGCGACATCGGCGTCCGAGTAGGATGAATCGCCCGCAATAACCATTGCGTCGATCAAGTCGACCTTCTTGAGCTCGACAGTTTTGGTCTCGGGGTTGGCCAGACGCGTCTTGCCGGCCTCCATGGGGCCGCCTGACACAAAGATGACGGGGATATTAAGGCGCATCGCCGCCATGAGCATGCCCGGCGTGATCTTGTCGCAGTTCGAGATGCACACCATGGCATCTGCGCAATGCGCATTCACCATGTATTCCACGGAGTCGGCAATAATGTCGCGACTGGGCAGCGAATACAGCATGCCGTCATGGCCCATCGCAATGCCGTCGTCCACGGCGATCGTGTTGAACTCCTTGGCGACACCCCCTGCCGCCTCGATTTCCCGGGCGACAAGCTGACCGAGGTCTTTCAGGTGCACATGACCAGGCACAAACTGGGTGAAGGAGTTGACGACCGCAATAATCGGTTTGGAAAAGTCGTCGTCTTTCATGCCAGTGGCGCGCCACAGTGCACGCGCCCCAGCCATATTGCGGCCAGCTGTGGAAGTTCTTGAACGGTATGCGGGCATCGTGTTTTTACTAACCTGTCGCAGGTAGGAAAGTGACTTTCGACGTGAATGCCACTTCCGTAGATGATTCAAACGCACGCCGCCATAGCCCTGACGTCTATTGCTGACGACGTGCGCGCCGGCCCGTAGCGGGCGTAACAGTTAATTATCACACAGGCTTCGGCCAAACGGAGAGCTGAGCAGGGATTGCTGCAAGCGTCCCCTCAGGCCGCTGGTCCTGCACCAAGCGAACGCAATGCGAACAACGACGGCGGTCTCCCGCCATTCCTCACTTGTTAGGCGTAAGGGAGCGACGCCGATGGGCGTTCCGGGACACAGGACAGGTCGCGGATGTCCCTGGCTTTCCACAAAACTTACTTGTCGCTGTCCCGCAAGCTTAGCAACACCGGTTGAGCCTGTATCAGAAGCAGCCCGGAGCGATCTCAAGCGGCCTCAACCTAGCTACTTTCGTAGGTCTGCTTTATTAGACCCCGCTTGCAGGGCCACGTTCCACATCCGACCATCTACCATCCGCGCCGATTCATGTATATGGGAGCAGGAGTCAAGCGCAGCACTCTTCAACCAAAGTTGACCAGATTTGGCTGTATCACTCCGCGGGCAGCGTTTGAGTATGTACGTTCCCAAGACGTACCGACCATGAATCGCGACGGCCAGTGCTCTTCGGGCTAACGGCTCTGCATGACACAGCTGTCGCTCCTAAGGCGTGCTCAGCAGAAGAAGAGCCATGATTCCATTCGGCTCAACGCACACGTTCCAATCCCCTGCTTTTCGGAACATCGACACAGATTCCGGCCGAGGCGGTCCCACGGGAACAACGGCCGTAGGGCGTTCGACTCTGGGGTACGGGGTTTGCTGTCGCATGGACAACTCGCAATGTGCAATACGAGACGATCGTGGAAAGCTGGCACCTGAGGCCGGCGTGACCTGCATCTAGGAGGGCGACAAAATGCGAGCAAAAGTCATCAACGAGGGATCTGAGCGCACATTCGCGGTGATTTTGGATCCGGGCGACGAGGTGGTGTCGACGCTGGAAGATTTTGCACGCGAACACAGCCTGGTGGCGAGCCGGCTGAGTGCAATCGGTGCCTTTAGTGAAGCAACCTTAGGCTACTTCAACTGGGAGACCAAGAGCTACACCCACATCGAAGTGAGTGAGCAAGTGGAAGTGCTTTCCCTGGTCGGTGGTATCGCCTTGCATGCGGGCGATCCCAAACTGCATGCCCACGTCGTCTTGGGAAGGCGCGATGGGAGTGTCTGCGGTGGCCACTTGCTGCGCGCCTTAACCCGTCCCACCTTAGAGGTCGTGCTTACCGATTCGCCGTCTTATCTCAAGCGAGAATTCGACCCTGAAACCGGCTTGCCATTGATTCAGATCGGCGAACCTTGAATGACGCGGGAATGCGCGAACGCTCGTTTCATCTTGCCCAGGTAAGCTGATTTATGAAGCCTTGGAAGCGGACGCACCGCACGGCGGCCCCCACTGGCTCTCCGCCTTGTGAAACAGCTTCTTGGGGATGCGTCCGTGGACACCCTTTACCCCATCAACGATCTGCGTCAAAGCGAAATCGACAACCAGGCTTGATGCTGCGTATGCGTCCGTTTTGGGCATTTGTCCAAACTGGCTGATCATGTCGACTGCTTGCGCCACGGCAAGCCGCGCCGCCTCGTCCAGATCTTCATCCAGACCCATCACAATGTAATGTTCGTCGGTTTCCGCCAAGGGCCAGGGCTGCTTGCAATCTTTGTGCAGAATGAACTGCACCCGCACGTTTTGCGAGACCTCGAGCCCTGTGAGGTTAACCTCCCCATCGCCCTGCGCAGCATGTCCATCTCCTGTGAGAAAGCCTGCTCCAGGAACATGCACTGGCAGGTACAAGCGCGATCCGGGAACGAGGTCTTTCATATCGATATTCCCACCGTGAGGGCCTGGCGGTACTGAAGAGACTTTCTCGGTCGGCAAGACGCCCATGGTGCCCATAAAAGGGGCCAATGGAATATCGAATGAATCATCAAAGCGCGCCACCTGGGCGTCCATATCCAGCGGGAGCACTTTCATCCACGGCTTATCAACGAGATCCGTCAGTGTCCCCACGCCCGGGGCGGTGAAACTGACGCCGTAGTGCGGCGCGCGCGGCTCCACGTGGAGAATACGCACTTCCAACAAATCACCCGGCTGCGCACCGTCAATTTCGATGGGCCCCGTCAAAATGTGGGGACCAACGTCTTTCTTCACCGTGGTCATAATGTCTATGAGCGGCTGCACCTTTTCATCGATCGCGATTCCCTGTTGCTCGAAAAACCCCTTGGGGTTATCTAGCGGAACCCCCACCGAACTGAAGGTATCAATATCAACAACAGCACCTGACTCA
Organism: uncultured Pigmentiphaga sp.; assembly: GCA_964569785.1. GTDB lineage: Bacteria > Pseudomonadota > Gammaproteobacteria > Burkholderiales > Burkholderiaceae_B > Verticiella. Next base: position 12,421 of record CAZMVM010000081.1, read on the forward strand.
ACCTTTAAGACAGGAGGAACATCGGGGGCCATATACCCCCAAATCACTGTTTCGGGAGTAGCGCGAAGGTGATATCTAGGCGCGTCTGAAGCCCCTTCAAACTTTGTTGACTCTGATGCTGCAACCTGCGTTGCCAGCCCAGTGCCTAGGCATACGGATATGGCAATCAGCCGTTTCATTCTTGCATTTATCACAACACTCCTCCTGCATGAGCAACGCAAATGTCCATACCAACAACGCTGTGCAGCGGTGCTTGCCCCATTATTGGCTTTTGTTTCAAGCTGCCTGGAATGTCGCGGTCAGGCAGCCGCGAAAGGCCGCATCGCCTCTTCTTTTCTTTTGACGATGCCTTTGCCATGGCCGCGGCGTCGGCCCGCCGCATCATGCGTTACGGCGGGCTAAAAAACCGCGTCGCTAAGCCACTTTACGAGTAGCCTGTTGCTTGCCAGCGTTAACTAGTTGTTTGAATTGCTCCACCGTCATGACATGCGCGGTGGAAAACGCCAGAATCGTAAGCGTTGCTTTATGGACCTCTTCAGCCGGCATGGCGCCATAACCCATGTCGGGGTAATCAAACGTACCCGTAACATCCGACAAGAAGCCGACTTTGTAGTTACGGAACATGGCGTCACGCGCGGTGGCATGGCAGCAGTTCTCGGTTGTTGTTCCTGAAATAATGACGTTCTCTATGCCCCACTCGCGCAGGATGATATCCAAGTCGGTACCGAAAAAACCGCTGTAACGATGTTTCTTGATGACATGCTCACCCGGTTGCGGTTTTAACGCCTCGAAAATCTCCGAACCACGTGTGTCATCTTGGAGTGCACTGCCGTCCGCAATGGGTGGATACAAATCGCGGAATCGGCCCATATCGCAGCCATCCCCACGGTGCACGTGTGCCGTGTAAAGCACCCGAATGCCTTGCTCGCGACAAAAGTCTAAGGTTTCGGCGAGGCGAGGTACGATACTGCGTGCCTGCTTCGACAATAACTTGGCGTCATCCTCCAAAAAGTCATTTTGCATATCCACCACAATCATGGCGGTCCGGGCCGGATCGATGTGTTCGAATAAGTGTGACATTCCATCCTCCCAAGTCGACAAAAGCTAGCGGTCTGACCGCGTCATTGGCTTCACCGCCTAAATATCATGACGACTGCCTACCGCTACCCTCGCGCACACAGCGCAAGCACAAAAAGCGCAAAGGCCACTGTAGATGCAAGCGTTCTTACGTGATTCCATCGCGTCCATTGCTTCAGATAATGCGACCACACTTGATCGGCCGCTGCGCTTCCGTGGATTTGCTCTTCTAACTTGTTATTAAGCGGCACGTTCAGCACCATCGTACACAGAAACATGCCGATTAGGTAGATACCCGACCCCAATGCCGCCGCCCAATTGCCCGGCTGAGATAACTGTAACAGCGCAAAGATGAGTAAGCCGAGGCTTGCAAGCGTCGTGATCAGGAACAACGGCATGAATGCGGACCGCAGAATGACACGATTGATCGACACCATCGCCGTCATTCCGAGGGATCCAGGCAACTGGCCGAGGGCCTGCATGACGAACGTCGAGAACGTGAAGTAGACACCAGCGATCAGCCCGCAACCGATCGTGTTGATCCAAAGTAGGATGGTGATAGTTGGATGCATCCGTTACCTCGGAAGGCAAAGTGCATACGAAAGAGGCTAAATTATGCTGGGCAACCGAGTAGCGAAGACTCTGCACAAGCAACGCTGTTCATAATACGGCCATTACGTGACGTGCTGAAAAGGATAGATCGCTGCCCTGCCGATCATGCAAGACCGTAACAGGAAACAAGCCGCTGCTTTCGCGAAGCTATAGCTGAAACGGTAGGAAGCGACGACGTTTCCTTACGTGCAAGCTCCACAAGCAAAGATATCAACAACGACCCTCGCCCGGTCGAGAGAGCATTTTAGGTAGTTCGTATAGTCACTCGACGGAAACCTGTGATATCGCTCCGGTCAGAGCTTATTGCCTAGCTAAGTAGGATTAACCGAACCCGAAATTCTTGAGCAACTGCGCTTCAGTCGGAGCGTGTTTCCTACTTGGGTAGAATTCGTTGCCCGTATGGGCCGAAGCCCCGCAGGTTCCAGCCAGAGCGCACACCCTAGTTGGTTAGAATCGAAGTAAGCCACTAGTGAGCAAGGCAAAATGTGAAGGGCGGGCAGCGCTGCAGGCACCGGCACGCCCTTCGTTCACATAGGCGCCACGCGTACATGCAGGACTGCCGAACGTCCTTCCCGCAACGCTGCAAGGCAACGACCGATCGATGCCTCGGTTTCGGCGGGATCTTCCAGAGTCTCTCCGTAGGCGCCCGCCGCCTCGGCCACCATTGCAA
>CAZMVM010000082.1:0-14570 GCA_964569785.1 uncultured Pigmentiphaga sp.
GGACGGTAGCCTTCACGATCGAGCATGGCCACCTCCAGCATTTTCTATACAATTGGGAACGATTATATCGACTGACCTCCCACTAGGCGAGGTCTTCGGTTTTTCCCCGCTACGCCCGTTCCGGGCTCCCTTCATTTAGCCATGCGCGCATCCAACTATCACATCAGCACTCTTAAAGAAGCCCCGGCCGACGCCGAGGTGGTCAGCCACAAACTCATGACGCGGGCGGGTATGATCCGCCGTCTCGCGGGCGGAATCTACAGTTATATGCCCCTGGGTCTGCGCGTCATCCGCAAAGTGGAAGCCATCGTGCGTGAGGAAATGAACGCAGCGGGCGCCATCGAAATTCTCATGCCGGTGGTTCAACCGGCGGAACTCTGGCAGGAGTCCGGACGTTGGAAGGAATACGGGCCGGAACTGTTGCGGTTCAAAGACCGTCATCAGCGCGACTTTGTATTGCAGCCTACATCCGAAGAGGTCGTTACTGACATTGCCCGTAACGAAATCCACAGCTGGCGCCAGCTGCCGGTGAACTTCTACCATATTCAAACCAAGTTCCGCGATGAACGCCGGCCCCGGTTCGGAGTCATGCGGGGTCGCGAATTTACAATGAAGGACGCGTACTCGTTCGACCGCGATGAAGCCAGCGCCGGAGAAAGCTATCAGAAAATGTTCGATGCCTATGTGCGCATTTTCCAGCGACTCGGCCTGCAATTCCGGGCGGTAGCGGCGGACACGGGCGCGATCGGGGGTTCACGCAGCCATGAGTTCCAGGTCATAGCTGACACTGGTGAGGACCTCATCGTCTACGACCCCCATGGCGATTATGCGGCCAACATCGAGCTGGCCGAGGCCCCAGTACTCATTGAGCAGCGTGCACCGGCCACGCAAAAGCTGGAAAAGACGCCAACTCCCGGTGCTCAGAAATGTGAACAGGTGGCTGAACTGCTTGGCTTGCCACTAAGCCAAACCGTAAAGTCCATTGTGTTGGCAACCGACGATGACAAAGGCACAACGATCTGGTTATTGCTGGTACGGGGTGACCACGAACTCAATGAAATTAAAGCCAGCAAGGTTCCGGGACTTAACGGCTTTCGTTTTGCTACCGCGGAAGAAATCGTCGAGTACTTCGGCTGCGAGCCCGGGTATCTGGGCCCCATCCAAACACAGAAGCCCATTCAAATCGTGGCCGACCGTACCGTCGCGAACATGAGCGATTTTGTATGCGGAGCCAACGAGAACGACTACCACTTCACCGGGGTTAACTGGGGACGCGACTTGCCCGAGCCGCATCTGGTGGCCGATCTGCGCAACGTCGTAGAAGGAGACCCTGCCCCTAGCGGCAAGGGCGGCCTCGCCATTCAGCGCGGCATTGAAGTGGGGCACGTGTTCTTCCTGGGCACCAAGTACTCGGAGGCCATGAATGCAACCTTCCTCGATGAAAACGGCAAGCCCACGCTGATGCAGATGGGTTGTTATGGCATCGGAATTACACGCATCGTGGGCGCCGCCATCGAGCAAAACCACGATGAGCGAGGCATTATCTGGCCGGCCGCCCTCAGCCCTTTCGATGTCGTCATCTGTCCGGTAGGTTGGGGCAAGAGCGAGTCAGTGCGTGCCACGGCCACCCAACTCTACGAAGAACTCCGCGCACGAGGCGTGGACGCCATCCTCGACGATCGCGATATGCGTCCAGGAAGCATGTTCGCCGACTGGGAGCTTATCGGCATTCCATTACGCATCACGGTGGGCGAGCGCGGACTCAAAGATGGCCAGGTTGAAATTCAGGGACGTCGCGAATCCACGGCAACCAAGGTGGCACTGGGAGAAGCGGTATCCCGAGCCATGGAACGCCTTAACCAGTAAACCAACACCGAACCCATTCCTCCGGCCGCGCGGCCTGACTCTGTCTCGTCAGGCCGTGCCGCCTCAGTGCGTTGGCTGCTACTGCGTCGTGGCAGAGCGGTAGAACTCCTCGAAGTGACGAGCCATTTGGGCAAGGGCATCGTTGTCCGCGTAAATGGCATGCCCTGCTTCGTAGTACTCCGTGCGCACATTTTTGCGCAGATTTTCGTCGAAGGTCATGCGGGCCAGATCGTAGTCCGCCCAGGCAAAGGGCGTTGCAAGGTCAAAATAGCCGTGCAGCTGTAGCACCTTCAAAGAGGGATTCGCTCGCATCGCCGCCCCAAGATCTGCCAGCACCCAAGTGTTCTGCGGAAATATGTTGACTTCATCCTCGATCTCGCGTTTAGAGATCCCGGCGATGACGGGAAGCCGATGATGCCAGTTCCATGTCTTGATCGCCTCCATGTTGACGAGAATGTACTCACCGTCGTCCGTGTAGTTGAGCGTCCCTAACATGTCCTTCAGGATCGAGGCGGCAGGCACAATCAGATTGCGCACAAGGGTGTAGTCGCTTTCGGGTTCTTCACCGGCGTGGTCGAAATCGGTGGCGGTTTCCCGCCCGTCCATGCGTCCGACCACGAGACCCTGCTGACGCAGCAGCTCCTTGCGGAAGCGGATAGCCGATACCCGCAGATGCGCGCGCTCCACATATTCTGGGTCGAGGCCGATGTAGCCGGCAAGCCGCTCACCTATCTCCTTGCGTTTCTCGGGGCTGAGCGCATTGCCCTCGTAGAGCGCTTCGGCGTAGGGACCACGGCTAAATGCTGCTACCTCGTCCAAAAACTGCCGCAAGGGTTTCGACTGGTGCGCCGTTCTGTTGTGATGCCATGCAATGGCCGCAAGGGTCGGCAGCGTCACGACGAACTGATGGTCCATTCCGGTCGAAAAGGCACCGAAGTTGAGCGCTGACGCAACCAGGATCACCCCATTGAGCGCTATTCCGCGCGACTGCATCAGGTTGGCCACGACCGACGCTCGGGTCGTACCGTATGAATTCCCAAGAATGAATTTTGGTGATTGCCACCGGTTGTTAAGTGCAAGGTAGCGTTCGATGGCGCGGGTCGTCACGTCTGCATCCTCGTCAACGCCCCAGAAGTCGCTATTCTTGGCAGCGCCGACCGCACGGGAATACCCGGTACCGATGAGATCGATGAAGACCAGGTCGCTGTGTTTCAGCAGCGTGTGAGGATTGGGCTGAGTGCGAAAGGGAGCGCGCCCTTCGGGATTGGTTGCCGCGTCATAACGCATGGGACCGAAGCCCAGGATATCCATGGGCATGGTCGTCCCCCCAGGCCCGCCATTCCAGATGAACGTCACGGGCCGTTGTTCGGGATCGGCACCGTTCAGGGTGTAGGCAACATAGAACAACTCAGCGTCAGGCGTGCCATCGCTCTTCCTCACGAACAAGGTGCCGACCTTAGTGGTGTAGTCGAACGTCTCACTGTCAATGCTGATGCTGCCAGCGGCAGTGGTAACACGCTCTTCTGATGCGACAGCCGGTTCAGAAGCGGAGGACGGCATACTCTCGCTGGCGGCAACCAACCGCCAGCAAGACCCGAGGAACACAACCGTCAAAACGATGCTCAGAATACGAGGTTGACACAAGGGAGTTCTCCTGTCGAGGCCGATGCGGGATCAGTGCGCGTTTGTGTCAATTCGGCGAAAAGGGGGTTGGCCCGCCTGGTCACTTGTGCCAAGCCAATGAATCTGTGACATGCGGCCAGTCTGGTCAGCCTGGAATTGCAGCGTCACTTTGTCGGTATGGGGATTGTCCCCGAACGCGGCGGCAGGAATCGTCGCAATGAAGTTGTTACCGGGCCGCGGTTGCAGCCGCACAGGCAGCCGGCGCGGACCCAGCTGAAAGCTCAGGGTTCCGTCACCATCGAGGACGATATCGATCCGGCCGAGGACGGGGCTCTCATAGCTACCCGTATACTTCTCCAGCTCCTTGATCGGCACGCTATAGTCCGCGTACGCGGCCTCGGCCTCGCGTTCTTCCGCGGCGGCTTTACGCAAATCGGCCAGTACCGCTGCTGCATAATCGGTCTCAGGTCGCCCCTGAACCGCGTCCAGAATGTAGCGGCCCAGGGGCACGGCAATGCCGCTGCCGAAGTTAACCGATTGGTTGACCAGAATGACCACACCAAACTTCCGATCAGGATCGAAAGCAACGTATGAGACATAGCCGGTTGTACTGCCGCCATGCTCGATGACACGTCCTTCGGGGGTGCTGTGTATGATCCACCCAGTCGCATACGCTGTTAGGTCATTCTCGCCCAGACGTAGCAGATCGTGCATGGGTCCGGTGATCACAATTCGCGGCAAATAGGTTTCTTGCAGTGCCGCCCGGCTCATCACACGCGACCCCTCAAGTTCACCCCCGTTGAGGTGGAAGCGAATCCAGCGCGCAAGATCCTGCACGCTCGAATTAAGGCCTCCGGCTCCTTCGGCGTTATAGGGAAACACAGCAGCGGGATCGACGACGTGAGCTTCCAAGTCGTAACGGTGGCCGCTCGCGCGGTCTGGCGCCTGTTGCAACCCTTCCAGCGTCAAGCTGGTCGCGGTCATGCCGAGCGGGTCGAGCAGACGCGTCTGCAGGAAGTCTGCCCAGTTCTTGGTCCCGCCCAATCGCGCGACAATGCGACCGGCCACCAGATGAAACCCGTTCTGGTACGCAAAGGTCGCGCGGAAACTGGAAACTGGCTGGATATGCGCGAGCGCCCGCACGATGGAATCTGCGTCATAGCCGTAGGTCATCAGGTTGGTGCCCGCATACGCGGGCAGGCCGCTGCGTTGGGCGAGAAGATCGCTGATACGAAACTCGCGCGTCACCCATGGATCTGCGAGTCGAAAGCTGGGGTCATGGTCGATGACCGCGTCGTCCCAGCTGAGCTTGCCCTCTTCCACCAGCTGGGCCAGTGTCACGCCCAGAAACGCCTTGGTGGTCGAGCCGATCTGAAACACCGTCTCGGGAGTAACAGGTGTAGACCCGCCCACCTCGCGCACGCCGAAACCCTTGGCATAAATGAGCTCGTCCTCGGCCACGATACCGATGGCGAGCCCCGGCGTGTTCCACGCCTGCATCGTTTCTTGAATATGCGCTTCGATTCTGGGCAATAAGGCCTCGACATCAGCGCGCCGAACGATATTCGACGCCGCTGCGGTCGTCTGCACCAGAAGGCACAGACCCATGCCGAAACCTCCCAAAATTGCTATTAGAGCGCGGAAACGACGCTTGGGCTTCGACTGCGACTTGAACGGATTCCTCGCTACTGCGGCGAATCGGTAATGACTGAGCATGGCGACTATCTGCAGAGAAGTAGTACGCCAAAGATATTAGGTGCGTGATCTTAGGCCCACTAATCACCGCGTTTCACCCAGGCATCACTCCGTGTCATTGAATAACTGGGGCGCCTTTGTCGTGGGAAGCTGTTGCTGCGGAATTCCGAGGGCGAGATGCCAAACCGGGCACGAAACATACGGCTGAGATTCGGCGCGTCGTACAAGCCGCATTGGGCAGCGAGATCGCCGATGGTGGTGGTGGGGTTTGCCTCCTGCAACAGCTTGCGCAGACGTTGCAACCGCTGCTCGCGGATGTATTCGCGGATCCCCAGGCCTTGGCTGGCGAACGCACGGTACAGCGTCGAGCGGGAACAATGTAGGGCGTGGGCGATTGTGTCGGCGTCGAGTGCAGGATGGGCAATGTGCTGATCAATATAACGCTGCGCTGCAGTGAGCAGGCCAAGGCGCCGCTCATCGGGGGACTCGCTGTCGCCCCATAAGCCGGTTGTGCCGGAACCACGAGCCAGAGCGGACTCCAGGATGGTCAGCGCCAGTGCCTGCGTGGCTTCGAGTGCCGTCATCTGCTCGGCCGGCGACAGATCCGAGAGAATTTGCGACAACGTGTCGAGCTGAGCCCGCAGCATGGGGGCCATGGGTGAAGCTCGAAGGGCGGTAGCAATAGCTCTGGAGCCCGGGATTGCACCGAGACGGCTCAGCAAAGCGTGCCGCGGCAAATCAAGCTGCACCACCGACGATCGTTCGAACGCAACGGTTGTAGCGCGCAACGGGTTGAACAGCGTGAAGTCTCCGGCTGTCAATTGCAATTCCACATCCCCGGCCTCCTCCACCGTGGCCGCACCGGCGCAGAAGTAGAACAGGGCCGGATCTTCGCCGTCATCCCGGCGTGCAGCCGCCTCGGAACGGCGGGCGCTGAATTGATCGAACTGCGCCTGATGAAATTCGCTCGCTTCATTCGCGAGCGACATCACCGTGCCGTAAAAGTCTCGGCGCTGCTCGGGCGACGGCTCATCTGCGACCGCGGCCCGAATAACGGTGCTGCGCCAGTAGTCGTAGCGCTGGTCGGGAGGACAGTGTTCAGTGGTAATTCGTTGAAAAACCTGCCGGTCAGGCCTCCCGGCCGCGAATGGATGAACGCGGTGCTGCAAAGTCCCCGTAGTCATGCCAGGATCCTTATGGTCTCACACCGACTGGAAAAGCACGCCGGGCCCGCACGCGCTTCTCGTCGCGATTGTTCTAATGGACGTTGATGCCCCGATTATTTGCCGAATGCTGGCCCGAATTATGAAGGCACATTTTCAGCGAAGTCAAGAAAACCCTTACAAATCAACCATTCACATAGAGTCGAACGGTTGCAGCGCGGCCAAGCGTCAACTGCTCTTTTATTTAAGGGGCGCTTGCTATCCGGAGTCGCGGGGAACGAGCCCCCGTTTTAGGCTCTTTCGGAGTTCGCTCCTATTCGTGGTTGGGGTAGATCCTTGCAGTGGTGAAACCCCAGTTTTTAGGCGTGACGAAGGACTAGCCCAGCGGGTGGCGTCCGCCGATCACGGCCAGCGCATACCGCTGTTTGCGGAATAAAAAGGATGATATCTCGGGGCTAGAGGCCGGGTTGCGCCTTATATCGCCGCCACGCGCACTTCAGCCCCCCAAAAGCGCATTTCGTCGCAATCTCATCGCGCATCGCGGCACCGTTTCGCATACTAGAAACACCCGATAACCTGGCGCTGGCAGCGATCTGCTGGCCCGCTCTGTAACGAGGCGTCCCATGTTTGCGACCCTGCAATCCGTTGGCTTCACCCCCGCTATCCTGCTTCATACCGTTACGGCCTTGGGCGCGCTCTTTGTGGGCATTGTCATTTTTCTTGCACGCAAAGGAGCATCCACACATCGCCGCCTTGGACGAACATGGGCGGCACTCATGCTAGCCGTCATTTTTTCATCATTCTTTATACGCACCAGCGGCAGCTTTTCGTGGATACACCTGCTCTCCATCGGTAGTCTGGTTGCCTTGATCCTGGCCGTATACTTCATACGCAAGGGCAATGTACGCGCGCACCGGTAGACGATGTTGGGACTCTACACCGGGGGCCTGATTTTAGCTGGGGTGTTCACACTCCTGCCCTCCCGGCTACTTGGGGGTTATTTTTGGCAGCTCATCGTCTAGCTGGGCACGGTATGGTCCAGTGAGGTGAGCGGTACTTAAGGAGTTCTGCCGCATGGTGCAGTCCCGATCTGAACCCCTCACCAGCGTCCTCTCGTGCGCGCGCTTACCCCATCCCAATCACCCTGAACCCATGTCGCCTGCAACAAGAACCGGGGGCCTTGCAGCCTCGAGGCCCACCGTTAAGTACCGAGAAGCTCTCAGGGCTGAATCCAGACTCTTTCTTGCGACGTTGTTAGGAACATTGCTCGTGTGCACACTGATCGCACTCGTCTTGGGGCGATATGTGCCAGCCGTAGGCGGCTTTCACCACGCGTGGGTGAATTCCATCTGTATTGGCCTGTTGGCGTTTTCCTTTATCAACGTGCCCCGCGTGCTCTTGTGGCCTCGACGTGCTCCACCCCTTGCGGGTCTGCTTGCCCTATTAATAGTCGGCATTCCGGCGGCGCTCTTCATCGGCGCCTACCTTGCTGCTTATTTCACGGGTGAACCGGCGGACTGGCTCTGGGAAGATTCGAGCTATGTACGTAACGCAGCGATTGCTGCCACGATTGGGGCCACGCTCCTGATTACCGCTATTGTTTGGTTTCATCAATACACCGCCATGCTGCGGTTGCAGGCCGAGCTGGAACAAACTCGCGCTGAGGCGGCCAATCGTCTCGCCGACGAGGCACAGTTGCGCTTATTGCGGGCGCAGCTAGACCCGCACATGCTATTCAACACGTTGGCCACCTTGCGCACTTTAATCAGCAATGATCCGACGCGGGCCCAGGCCATGCTGGATGACCTCGTTTCGTTGCTGCGCGCAACGCTGATCGCATCACGTCGCGACATACTGGATTTGGCCACCGAATTCACGGTCTTGACGCATTACCTACGGTTGATGGCGATACGTTTGGGTCCGCGCTTGCGATACACACTGCAGTTGGCGCCCGAGGTTGAGCACGTCCGACTGCCGGCCCTGTTGTTGCAACCTCTGGTGGAAAACGCAATTCGCCATGGCATCGAACCCTCCCCCGACCCGGGCGAGATTTCGGTAGTAGCTGAACGGATTCAGGAGCAGTGCCACATTACCATCGTCGACAATGGCGTGGGGTTGTACACTCCACCTCTGCCCGGGCCGACCGGAATTGATCCCGTGCAGGCATCGGGGTTTGGGCTGGAAGCCGTGCGCGCCCGCCTGCGCGCAGCATGGGGCGACGCGGCTAGCTTGACGATCACCTCTCCCGCTCCGGAACACCGGGAACGGGGAACACACATTGTTATGACATTTCCCGCCGCGGAACGTGCGTGACCACCCACTCGCAGGCGTTGCGACATGGCACAGAGGCAAGGCCCACGCCCCGCCGTCCGGAGAAACAACAGTTTACCGAGATTGCGTCTCAAGCCCGTCACCGGTTCGATGTACCTGTGCACGCGCTTGAAAGATAGTCTGGAAGAGTACTAACCATGCCTGGAGCTCCAACCCGCGTTGTCATCGCGGAAGACGAACACTTACTCGCCGAAGCATTGCAGACATCGTTGCTTGCGACGTGGCCCGAGCTGGAGGTTGTGGCCTGCGTGCATGATGGCGGTTCGGCACTGCAGGCCATATACCAGCATGTGCCCGATGTGGTTTTTCTGGACATTCGCATGCCCGTCATGAGTGGTCTCGAAGTGGCACACACCTTGATCGACGAATGGCCTGCGCATCCGCAGGATGAGTTGTATGGGAAATTTGAGCGCCGGTCTAACGGGACGACGTCGACGCGGCGGCTCGACGTGGGTGCGCGGAGCAGTGTGGCACCTCCTGCCTCTACCGTACCAGCGCCGAAAGAAGGCATTGCAATGCCGCCCGCTCCCCCACTGATCGTGTTCGTGACGGCTTACGATGACCACGCCATTGAGGCTTTCGACCTGGCCGCTATCGACTACCTGCTAAAGCCGGTCGATGAAAGGCGTCTTAAGACGACTATTCAACGTCTGCAAGAGCGGCTGGACCTGCATTCCCAATCATCTGCACCCCTGGAGGACCTTGTACAGCAACTGAGCCCGCTCTTAAGCGGACTCAAAAGTCATACAGCTACGGAAGAGCCGCTCACTCATATTAGGGCCAGTGTGGGCAATCAGGTCAAAGTGGTGCCTGCACGCGATGTCATGTATTTACAAAGTACTGACAAATACGTAACCGTAGCAAGCGTGTCGGGCGAACTGTTACTGCGCAGCAGCCTAAGCTCGCTCGAACCCCGGCTGGGCGAGCAGTTCGTACGCATACATCGCAGTTGTATCGTCAATTTGGATTATGTTTCGCATATTGTGCGCGACGAGTTCGGGCGCACCCGGCTGCATTTGCGCGATCGCGCCGAAACGCTCCCGGTCAGCCGCGTGTACGCGCATTACTTCCGCCCGATGTAAGTGCAATGCATTTTCAACGCACCACGTGGCGTCACGACTCTTCTTACCTCACAGGCATGCACTTCTGGTCGAGTGACAGTGTGGCCGGAATCTGCGAAGCGACGACAGGGTCTTACATTGCTACTGATGACGTCGCTCATAACGCCCGCCCTCCAAACGCACGACGACACCATCAAGCTCCAGCTCGAGTAGCACAGTGTGCAACGCCGGCATAGGCAACTGAACCCGTCGCTGCAAATCATCGATGTGCACAGGGTCGTAACCGAGAGCTTCCAAGATGGCGGCGACCTGGCCTTCTTGCGGATGAGGCCCCGAGACGACAGGTTCCGCTGGCGGCTCTCTACCGCTTGTTTTTGTGGGGTGAGCGTCTCTCGAGGCTAGACACTCGGAGGGCGCGGGGTTCACTGCGCACAAGTGGGTAGCGTCCGGCTTTGACCGATCGAGAGCCCCGTGGCTTTCTCCTGACGCTGGGGAGGGCATCTTGGCGGTCGAGTTTGCTTTAGGAATCGGATAGCTCCCTTGCTCTGCCTTGGTCGGCGGTTGGATCAAGCCAGCATCGCGCAAACTGACCTCGCCCAATTCGCTCAGAATATCTGCAGCTGTTTCGGTCAGTTTGGCCCCCTGCCGAATCAGCGCGTGACAGCCGCGGGAGAGGGGCGAGTGTATGGAGCCCGGAATGGCAAAGACTTCCCGGCCCAGCTCAGCGGCCAGGCGAGCGGTGATCAATGAACCACTTTGTAAGGCCGCCTCGACGACCAGAACGCCTCGGGACAACCCGGCAACCAACCGGTTACGTTTGGGAAATTGATAGCGTAAAGCGCGCGTGCCCAAGGGCAATTCCGTGACAATAGCACCACCCGCTGCAATCCGGTGGGCAAGGTCGCGATGCCGTGCCGGATACACCAGGTCGGGTCCGGTTGCAATGACTGCAATGGTGCCAGCGCCTACGGGGCTTGCCGCCAAGGCCCCTTCGTGCGCGGCAGCATCGATGCCGGCAGCAAGTCCACTGACCACGCACCATCCTGCCCCTGCCAGATGACGCGCAAACGCGTAGGCATTGTCTCGGCCACCTGGTGTTGCACTGCGCGCGCCCACCACGGCAATGCACGGCAGCGCAAGGCATGCCACCTCGCCGATCACGTATAAGACGATGGGCGGATCGTGGATCTCCAGCAAACCAGCGGGGTACTCAGGGTCGGCCAATGTAATGATGTGATTTCCGGGCTGGCTAAGCCATTCGCAGGTGGCCTCGATGGCATCTGCGAGCTCGGGAGTGGGAGGAGCAGCCAACTGGCGGGCAAGATTGGGCTCCAGCATTTTCGCCAACTGCCCTACCCCCAAGTCGTAAACCTGCTCGGGCAAGCCAGCGTGCCCAAGCAGCGCGCGCTTCTCGGAAGGGGTTAGCCCCGGTTCAAGGGCGAGCCTGAGCCAAGCGCGTAAGCTGTCGTCGTCAGTGATGGCCATGTCGAATCGTGCACGAGTAAGACCTCTTTGGTGTAACACGACTGGGTGCCCCCTTGGCGTGGGTGCGCGACCTGCACGACACTCCTCGTCTGGCTGCGGTCGCCAGCGGCGGACACTTAAAGAGAGGGCACAACAAACGGCTTCCGCGAATGCAGGGGAACTCTACACGGATCCTGCAAGTCGAATAGCGTAAGCCTATTGGTATCAAGGTCTCAATTAACATATAGTAGAATTTTGATGGTGACGGCAGCCTCGCGCCCGCGTGCATCATGCCGTGCCAGCTTGCGTTCGGTACATTGGGTACACCAGCCGCTCTAGCAGCTGTCTTGAAAGGCCTCTTCACGCTACGGAAGTACTGAAAGCGCGTATGTGCGCGACCTTTCGCGGTCCGTCACACATTAGAACCAGCATAGCCTTTAATTGGTGATTTCATGGCCGTTTTGCCCATTCTTCATTATCCTGACGCCCGCCTGTTCAAGGTCTCCAAACCTGTAGAACAGGTTGACGACAGTATTCGCCAATTGGTGCGCAACATGGCGGAAACCATGTATGCGGCCCCCGGCGTGGGCTTGGCTGCACCGCAGGTCAATGTGCACAAGCGAGTCGTCGTGATCGACGTCTCCGAAGAAGCTAACCAGCTGCGGGTCTTGATTAACCCTGAAATCATCTGGCGTAGTGACGACCGGCAGGTCTTCGAGGAAGGCTGCCTCTCGGTTCCCGGCATTTACGATAAAGTCGAACGGGCTGCCGAGGTACGCGTGAAGGCGCTGGATGAAAACGGTGAGCCGTACGAGTTCCATGCCGACGGGCTGCTCGCCGTGTGCGTCCAGCACGAAATCGATCACTTGGACGGTAAAGTCTTTGTCTCCTACCTGTCGCCTTTGAAGCAGTCACGCATTAAAACCAAGTTGCGTAAGCAGGAACGCCAGGCAGCCGCCACCGCCGCTTAGTCTCTTCCGCCCCTGCGTACGGGTAGCACGTGCGCGCCCTATCGCCCCGCGTCGGTGTATTACCATGCGGGGCATTGTTCGTATAGCCTGATAGTCATGCGCTTGGTATTTGCCGGAACTCCGGAGTTCGCCCGTGTCGCCTATTCACATTTGCGCGACGCCGGTCATGAAATTGCCCTGGTGTTGACGCAGCCCGACCGTCCGGCGGGCCGCGGTCTTAAACTCAAGCCCAGCCCTGTCAAACAAGCGGCACTCGATGATGGCGTTCCGGTCCTGCAACCTCGCAGTCTCCGACTCGACGGTCGTTTTCCTGACGAAGCGCGGGCTACGCAAGAGGCCTTGGAAGCGATTCAACCCGACGCCATGGTAGTTGCCGCTTACGGATTGATCTTGCCGCGCTGGACTCTCGATCAGCCTCGGTATGGCTGTATCAATATCCATGCGAGCCTGCTTCCACGGTGGCGCGGGGCAGCACCTATCCAGCGCGCCATCGAAGCCGGCGACCATGAAACCGGCGTCACCATCATGCAAATGGATGAAGGTCTCGATACCGGAGACATGCTGCTTTGGCGTTCGGTGCCGATCGGCGATCACACCGCTGGGACGCTGCATGACGAACTAGCAGAGTTGGGCGGCACACTCATCGTCGAAGCGCTGGATCGACTGGCTGACAACAAGCTGCCGGCCACCCCGCAACCCCGTGATGGTGTGACGTATGCCGCCAAGCTCGATAAGGCGGAAGCGCGCCTGGACCTGACCGCGCCCGCGGAAGAGCTTGCTCGTCGCATACGTGCATTTAACCCCTTCCCCGGCGCCACCCTCATGCTGCCCGAGCTGGAGCAGCCAGTGAAAATCTGGCAGGCGCAGGCCTTAGACGAAGCTACGGCACAAGCCCCAGGGACCGTGCTTCGCGCCACACCTGAAGGTATCGACGTGGCCACCGGCAGCGGTGTGCTGCGACTACTAGAGCTACAGCGGGCGGGCGGTAAACGTCAGCCCGCTGCAACGTTTATCCAGGGCTGGAGCGCCGCCCCTTGAGCTCGACACCGTCATCTCGCAATCCGACGCCAAGGCGCCCCTCACCCCCGCTTGCCAAAGCCTTGCGGGCGGCCTCGGGTGCTGTGCAGGCCGTGCTGACAGGCACACCCCTGACCGAAGCCTTGGAACACGTTCCGGCCACCCTTCGTCCGGCCGCGCAAGATTTGGCGTTCCACACGATGCGCCGCCTCGGGCGCGCCCGTGCGCTCTTGCGGCTGCTGGTGCCCCGCCGACCGAGCAACACATTGGTCGAAGCGCACCTGCTGGTAGCCATCAGTTTGCTCGACGTGCGCCCCGAGGATAAGCACGCCCCTCGATATGCCGCTCACACCGTCGTGGACCAAACCGTGGCTGCGCTGGGCCAAAACCGGCGCCTGCAAAGCTTCAAGAGCTTGGCCAACGCTAGCTTGCGCCGTTATCTCCGCGAGCACGAACAACTGATGACGCAGCTTGGGTCAGAGCCCGAGGCCCACTGGAACTACCCGCGGTGGTGGATCCAACGCCTGCGCGCGGATTATCCGACCCAATGGGCAAACGTGCTGGCTGCCGGTAATGTGCCCGCGCCGATGACGATCCGCGTCAATCGACGTCGAATGCTGCGCAATGAGTATCAGTCCTTGCTAGAGGGAATGGGCGTGCATGCCACGCCGGTGGGGTCGGATGGGCTGGTGCTGGCCCATGCACTGCCGGTCACTGCGCTCGCGGGCTTTGACGCTGGCTGGTGCTCAGTGCAAGTCGCCGGCGCCCAATTTGCAGCGCCCTTGCTGCAACTGCAAGACGGAATGCGCGTGCTGGATGCATGTGCTGCTCCCGGCGGCAAGACCGCGCACATGCTCGAATTAGCGAACGTGGATTGCCTGGCACTTGACAACAATGAGCATCGATTGTCGCGCATCAACAACACGTTGCAACGGTTGGGGTTGAAGGCCCAGCTCGAAGTCGGTGACGCTGCTCGGCCGCAAGACTGGTGGGACGGACGTCCCTTTGATGCTGTGCTCGCCGACGTGCCTTGCTCGGCATCAGGTATAGTGCGACGTCATCCCGATATTCGTTGGTTGCGGCAACCGGCCCACGTCGACCGGGTTGTTTCCTTGCAAAAGGCGATTCTGGATGCGCTATGGCAGGTCGTTGCCCCGGGTGGTAAATTGCTTTATGTCACCTGTTCCGTGTTTCCGGCTGAGGGCGAGCATCAGGCACAGGGTTTTATGGCTCGGCACCCCAACGCGCGACGCTTGCCCGCACCGGGGCAACTATTGCCGGCCTCGGCCGACGCTCCGCCGCACCAACAGCACGACGGGTTTTTTTACGCGCTTTTTTCCAAGGCCTGATACTGCATGTCGCGCTATCCGGTTGCCCGC
>CAZMVM010000083.1:0-12201 GCA_964569785.1 uncultured Pigmentiphaga sp.
GCCGACAGCAAGATCGGCGAACTTTACAGCGCCGAGTCTAGCGCCGTGTCCCGAGACTTTGGTAACGGACATACCGAAAACGACTTGCGTCCCGAGTTTCGCAAGCGCGGTGTACCCCTGTCATGGTTTGGTACAACGGAAGACCGGCTCCCAGACTATGTAGAAAAGATGCGCGCTGCTTATGGTCGCGAGCGGGCGGATCAAATCATGATCGATGGCACCCCGCACATCATGATTTACCCCAATCTTTTCATTGCCGAAATACAAATTTTCGTCATTCAACCATTGGCCGTGGATGAAACCGTTCAGCATGTCACTGCTTTACAGGTCAAGGGGGCGCCCGACCTCAACCGCCGATTGCGCCAGCAAACCATGGGGTCAGTAGGTCCCGCAGGGTTTCTGCTAGCCGACGACTCGGAAATGTACGAACGTACACACAAAGGCCTGAAAATGAAGAATCCCGAGTGGCTTTTTGTGGGACGGGGACGGCATCGCGAGCGTCGGGACGAGAATGGATTTCTTATCGGAGATGCTACCGACGAGGTGCCTACTCGCGGAATTTGGCGCCACTATCGTGCCTTGATGGAGGGGTAACAATGCGTATAAGTCCCCAGCAGCATATAACCCTGGAAGAGGTCACGCAGTTTTTGTATCGCGAAGCGCGGTTGCAAGACGAGCATCAATACGATGCCTGGGAAAGCCTCTGGACCGATGACGGCGTGTACTGGGTTCCCGCCAATGGCGACGATATCGACCCCGAAAAGGTCATGTCAATTATCTACGACAATCGGTCGCGTATTTCATTGCGTATTCGTCAATTCAAAACGGGCAAGCGCTATAGCCAAGAGCCTGCGTCACGCCTTCGCCGTATTGTCTCGAATGTCGAGTTGCTGGACGACGACGGTACGCAATTAGTGGTGGCCTGCAATGTCATAATCTTCGAAAGTCATGCCAATCGAGGCGATACCGTATGGGCCGCGCGCAACGAATACACCCTTAGGCGCCACACAAATGGCCTGCGAATGGCGCGCAAGAAAGTCATGCTGGTCAACAACGATAAGGCACTTCCAACCATGGCCTTTCTTGTTTAGGGGGAGACATGACAGCCACATCCACGAAGGACGAGTCCGAGCTCTTGATTCCTGAAGGGCCCGTACAGTTAACGCTGCACGAGGGCTGCATTGCCAACCTGCACCTTAATCGACCGGATTCCGCTAACGGTTTGAATCAAGAGCTGCTTCACGCCCTAAACGACGCCATTTTGCAAATCCATGGCGACGGACGTGTGCGTGCCGTGCTTTTAACCGGGGGCGGGAAGAACTTTTGTGCCGGTGGCGACGTGCACACATTCCTCTCTAAGGGGGAAGCGCTGCCCAACTATATACGGGTAGCAACTGGGCTGTTGCAGACGGCAGCCTCAGCGCTTATTCGGCTCAACCCTCCGGTCGTGGCTGCTGTACAGGGATTCGCGGCAGGCGGGGGTGGTATGGGCCTGGTCTGCGCAAGCGACTTCGTCATTGCAGGAAAATCCGCGCGGTTCATGGCAGGTGCGACGCGGGTGGGCATGGTCCCGGATGCAGGCGTTTCAGTCACGCTGACCCAGTTGGTCGGGTTTCGACGTGCCATGGAGATACTCATGTTGAACCCAGTCCTGAGTGCGGATGAGGCTTGTAATATTGGGCTCATCACGCGTGTTGTGGCCGACGACCAATTACTTGGCCATGCGTGGAGCCTCGCGCGCGAGTTGGCTAACGGAGCTCCAGCGGCATTGGCAAATACCAAGCGATTGCTGTGGTCGGGCATCGGGAAACCAGTCGAGACCGCAATGCCTGAAGAAAACCAGACTCAGGCAGTATTGTCGGGAACGGCAGACGCGCTTGAAGGCCTCGCCGCTGTCATCGAAAAGCGTGCGCCCAACTTCGTGGGACGATGAATGAATCAAGCCAACGAGACGAGCAGCCAGGGGGCCTCCATACCACGTGCATTGGTGGTGGGCGGCGGCAGCGGCATCGGAGCAGCGGTGGTTCAACGTTTGGCGGCAGCCGGCTACACCGTTGTATGTGGTGATATCAACCCTTTTCAGCCCGCAGACCGCGCTAACCCGTTAGCTTCCAACGCAATCATTCGTGTCCGGCTGGATGCCACCCAATTCGATCTCGTGCACCGGATCGTTGCCGAATATGGGCCGTTTCAGGTGCTTGTGAACTCTGCCGGCATCGACCAACACGCCTTTTTTACGCATACTCAACCGCACGAATGGAATCATCTGCTGCGCATCAATCTGGAAACGGTCTTGAACACCACGCACGCGGTGCTCCCCGCCATGCAACAGGCGCGTCACGGACGCATCATTAACATTGCGTCAGAGGCAGGGCGGCTGGGTTCGAGGGGAGGTTCTGTCTATGCCGCGGCAAAAGGAGCGGTGATAGCTTTCACTCGATCCATAGCGCGGGAAAACGGACGCATGAATATAACGGCCAACGCGATCGCGCCCGGCCCCATTGATACGCCGTTGTTGCGTGCAGCTGTCGAGCGCACGGGCGACCGCCTCATGCAAGCTATGACGACAGCGACATTGCTAGGTCGTCTCGGTACACCCGAAGAGGTGGCCGCAGCAGTGGCATTTTTGGCCTCTCAAGAGGCGGCCTACATTACCGGTGAAGTGCTGGGCGTTTCGGGCGGAATGGGGTGCGGCGCATGAGATCTGACATTGATAGGGTAATTGCGCGCATCAAGGCTGTTTATGGGCAGTGGGGCCGCGATACCCCCATCGACCGGATGCGCAAAGATTGGGACGACTTCTTCAAGGTCGCGTTACCTGCAGACGCCGCGATTGTCCCGTTTAGCGCCAATGGTGTTCGGTGCGCCTTCATACGTCCACCGGGAGTTTCAACTGCGCATGTCATCGTGTATCTGCACGGGGGAGGGTATCGGGTGGGTTCGCTTCGTTCGCACCAAGAAATCATGGTGCGACTGGCGCAGGCTGCGAATGCGCAGGTGCTAGGCGTAGAGTATCGACTGTCTCCGGAGCACGGCTTTCCCGCCCCTTTAGAAGATATGTTGGCTGTTGTCAGCTGGTTGCAGTCTCAAGGGTTCCCCGGTTATCGGGTGGCGTTCGCTGGCGACTCGGCTGGCGCGGGACTCGCTTTAGCGACCTTACTGAAACTGCAGGCAGCCGACGTGAATGAATCTGGCATCGCGCCGGCAGACGGGGCCACCTGGATGCCCGCGGCGGCATTTCTGATGTCAGCCTGGACCGACCTTGCTGCGAGTGGGGCTAGCTACGAAACTCGGGCCGCGTCAGATCCCATCCATCAGCGACCGATGATTCGAGCCATGGCGCGGGCTTACCTTGGTTCCGCGGTGAACCCCGAAAACCCTTTCGTATCGCCGCTATATGCATCGGATCAACAGTTGTCCTGTTTGCCACCTTTGATGTTACAGGTGGGGGATCGAGAAACTGTGTTAAGCGACTCTGAAGTGTTTGCTCGTCGCGTCGAGGCAGCGGGTGGATCGGTGGAGTTGCAGATTTGGCCCGAAATGATTCATGTCTTCCAGCAGTTTCCTGCGGAATTGCCGGAGGCGGTCGAGGCGATCAAGCAAGGAGGACACTTTCTGGCTCGGCAGCTGGGGCTGGCCTCACAAGGAGACACTTCATCATGATAGGAATTACAGCGTATGGCGGCTATGTGCCACGGTTACGGCTTGCGGTGCAAGCCGTTGCCCAGGCCAACGCATGGTACACACCGCAATTCGCACGTCGCCAGGGCAACGTGGCCTTTGGTAACTGGGATGAGGACAGCATTACCATGGCGGTGGCAGCTGCCCGCACCTGCTTAGGGCCGTCCGATGACCGCAGTGGCGTGAGGGGGGTGCTATTGGCATCTAATACGTTGCCTTTTGCCGAGCGTCTGAACTCTGCAGTGGTTGCCGGCGCGCTCACCTTGGACGATGACATCCAGGCGTTGGATGTTGGGGGATCGCAGCGATGCGCGCTTTCTGCTCTAAGCAACGCTGCTGCGATGGCCCAGGCCGGGCAAGGCAACATCCTGGTGATTGCGGCCGAATCAAGGCGCGCGCGGCCGGGAAGCACGCAAGAGCTCGAATATGGTGATGCTGCGGCCGCCGTGCTCATGGGGGTCGACAACGTACTTGCCGAGTATCTTGGCGGCGGGTCGATCACGGCCGACTTCATCGATCACTTTCGCGCTACCGATCGGGCTTTCGATTATCACTGGGAGGAGCGCTGGGTACGTGATGAAGGAATCTCCAAGTTGGTGCCTCCTGCGATACAACGCGCGTTAACCAAGGCAGGGATCGGTCCAGAAGCAGTTGATTACTTTATTTTCCCCACGATGTTCAAACGCCTGGACCAATTCGTCGCCAAAGCCAGCGGTATCTCTCCCGATGCCGTCGTCGATAATCTAAGCGCCGATGTGGGGCTGGCCGGCGCAGCCCATGGCTTACTCATGCTTGCCCACGTGCTTGAGCGTGCAGAGCCTGGGCAGGTCATTGTTGTAGCCGAGTTCGGCAGTGGGGCGCAGGCCGCAGTGTTTCGCGCCACCGCGGCCATTCGCAGTTTCAAGCCGGCACGCAGTGTTCAGCAGTGGGTACAGCGCGGCGTAGAAGAGCACAGCTACACGCGTTTCCTGTCATTCAAGGGGCATCTTGGGCTTGAGCGCGGCATGCGTGGTGAGCAAGACAAGAAAACGGCCCTATCTACTGCCTGGCGCCATCATCAAGCCTTGCTCGGGCTGGTAGGGGGGCGGTGTGAAGTGACGGGAAGCGTGCATTTTCCGCCAAGCCGGCTCACCTACGACAATCCGCCCAGGCAAGATACTCAGCGTCCTTATAAGCTGGCAGAACGACGTGGCAAGGTGCTCAGCTGGTCGGCCGAGTACCTTTCCTGGCATCCGTCACCGCCGCATCATTATGGCCAGATCGACTTCGACGAAGGGGGCCGTCTCCTGATGGACTTTACCGACCTTGATGTTGGCGAGGTGGAAACGGGTCAACCCATGGAAATGGTGTTCCGCATCAAAGACATCGACGAGCTGCGGGGATTCCGGCGGTACTTCTGGAAAGCCACGCCCGTGCGCGATTAATGAAAGGAGACGACGATGGCACGAGGCATCAAAGACAAGGTGGCCATTCTCGGAATGGGGTGCACCAAATTCGGCGAGCGCTGGGATGCGAGTCCGGAAGATCTTATGGTTGAAGCCTTTAACGAGGCCATGTCCGATGCAGGCATCACGCCGGATCAGTTGGACGCTGCCTGGTTTTCAACCCATATGGACGACGTCGGTACCGGGCGGGGGGGTACCCCTATGGCCATTGCATTACGCTTGCCCAATATTGGTGTAACGCGGGTGGAAAATTTTTGCGCTGGGGGCTCGGAAGCGATACGCGCGGCCGTTTACGCGGTAGCTTCAGGAGCGTGCGATATTGCTTTGGCGCTTGGAGTTGAGAAACTCAAGGACGCGGGTTACGGCGGCCTGCCCATGCCCAGTGTGGGTACGTACATTCCTCAGTGGTATCCCAACGCAGTCGCGCCCGCTAACTTTGCTCAATTGGCCAGTGCTTACCAAGCGCGGCATCGTATCGACCCAACATTACTGAAACGCGCGATGGCACATATTTCGGTCAAGAGTCATGCGAACGGTGCCAAGAATCCCAAAGCACACTTACGCAAACCCATCACCGTCGAGCAGTGTTTAGACGCACCCACGGTCGCAGCCCCACTTGGTTTGTTCGATTGTTGTGGCGTTTCAGACGGGGCCGCGGCAGTCATTGTGACGACCCCTGACATCGCGCGCGGGTTAGGGAAATCTGATCCGGTCACGTTCAAGGCGTTGCAAGTGGTGACGTCGAATGGCTGGGAACTGCAGGCCAGCGAGTGGGACGGCAGTTCCATTCATACCGCGCGTATTGCCGCCCAACGAGCCTACTCGGAGGCGGGCATTAGCAATCCGCGCGCCGAGTTAAGCATGACAGAGGTCCACGACTGTTTTTCAATTACCGAGCTCGTGACGATGGAAGACCTCGGGCTCTCGGATGAGGGTGGCGCAGTCCGGGACGTGCTCGACGGGAAGTTCGACGCGGAGGGCAGTATTCCGTGCCAAATCGACGGCGGTTTAAAGTGCTTCGGACACCCGGTCGGAGCGAGTGGTATTCGCATGCTCTACGAAATATACCTACAATTGCAAGGGCGAGCAGGCGAGCGGCAACTTCCGCAACCTAAAACCGGGTTAGTTCACAATCTTGGCGGGCAGCCCGCTCAAAATGTGTGCTCGGTGGCGATTGTAGGGCTGCAGGGGGTTTAAGAATGCCAATCAGCGTGAATGATGCTGTCGTGTTGTTAGATTGGCCCGCGACAGGCGTCGCGCGCCTTCGCATCAACCGTCCTGAAAAGCGTAATGCCATCGACCAGGCCGTCCGACAGGCGCTCATCGACTACCTCACTGACTTACGTGTCAACCCACAATGCCGGGCTCTGGTACTTGGAGGAGTCGGAGGCGTATTTTCGGCGGGCGGCGACGTCGACAGTATGGATGGGTTAACACCTGAGGCGGCGCGCGAACGTATGCAACATGTCAGCGAGGTGTGTCGTGTGCTGGCCAGTCTTCCAATGCCCGTGATCACCGCCATGGAAGGCATTACGGCGGGAGCGGGGGTGGGAATCGCCTTGCTCGGTGACGAAACAGTAATGGGGCAAACGTCAAAGATATACTTTCCGTTTTTGCGCTTGGGCTTGGTGCCCGACTGGGGACAAATTTATACCTTGCCTCGCCGCGTAGGATGGTCTGTTGCGCGACGCCTGATGTCTGACAGTCAACCCGTCGACGCGGAAACGGCTCAGCGAACCGGGATTGCCGATTGGGTATGCGACGATGCAGCGGTAGCAACGTTTGCCATCGAGCGAGCGTCGACGCTATCGGAATTACCTTCAGAGGCATACGCACGCATGAAGTTCCGATTGCTGCACCCCTCTGCGACGCTCGAGGAAGAGCTGGCACGGGAAATAGACGATCAAGTGGTCTGTTTGAGCAGTGTTGATTTCCGTGAAGGCTTGCTGGCATTTCGCGAGAAACGGCGGCCTAATTTCATTCGAGGGGGACGCGCATGACGTAATTTCCACCAGTCGGCTCCCGTCGTTTATCCGGTAGCCCCCTAAGACTCCTAGTAATGGGCGGCCTGGAACAGTCTAGAAAGGAGGTGGTGTGAAGAGCTTTGATAACTCCGCTCGCTATGACGCGGTCATAATAGGCGCGGGTGCCGGAGGCATGGCCGCTGCAGTGCATTTGGTCGCGGCGGGAAAAAAGGTACTGATCGCCGAGCGGCTCAACCGCCTAGGTGGGCGTGCCTCCAGTGAGATCATCGACGGCCATATCGTGAACATTGGTGCAATCGCCATCGAGGCGGGCGGTGTCTTTGAAGAGACCTTCGCGCGATTAAATGTGCCGCTCGACATACGCGAACCCAACCCAGCTACCGTGTTCTACGTTGATGGCAAGCTTATCAATGTAGGCAAGGGCGGCTGGGGCATGCTGTTGGGGACATTTAGCAAGCAGGCAGCAAAAATCGGAGCAAAATTCGCGGAAGCCCGTGCGGGAGAATTACCGGAAGCCCGACTAAGCACCAAACAATGGTTAGAGCAATACACGAGCAACGAAACCGTACACGCCATTTTTCGTAACCTGTGTGCCGCGATTTTTGCAGCAAATAGCGACGAGCTGCCGGCGCGAGCGTTTCTAACCTACTTTGCATTAAAGGGGGCGTTTAAACGCTTTGGTTTTTGTCCGCGGGGTACGGTCGGCCTCTGGAACGACCTGGGCGAGGCCCTCGTGAGTCGTGGGGGAGACATCTGGCTAAACGCCACCGTTACCGGCTTACATGCCGAGCAGGGCCGGATCTGCACTCTCACCATCGAACGTGAGGGGCAAAGGTTGCAAGTACACGCAGGTACCGTCATTAGCAATATCGGTCCGACGGCGGTTGCCCATTTGTCGGGCGCGGAAGTCTTTGGTGAGGATTACCTTCAGCACGCTCGGACGGCACCGCGTCCAGCCTCGAATATTGTGATTAATTTTGCCACGCGCGAGCGTCTGATTGACGCCCCTGGGTTGGTCACCTTCGGGCGTACCCGACGTGTGTGCAATATGGGCGAGCTTACTGCCACCTGCCCCGAGCTGGCCCCGGAAGGTTGGTATCAGTACGTTGCTTATGCGGTACCCAAACCGTCATTGGGCGCCTTTGATGAAGATTCTGAAATTGAATTGGCGCTGACTGACTTACGGGAAATGTTCCCTGGCTTTGCCGACGCGAAGATGTTGTCGGTGCGGGTGATGCGCGACGAGTGGCCGGCCCAGCGCTCGTGTGCTGGATTTGATTTGCCCCAAGACACTCCTGTGGCCAATTTCTGGCACGTGGGTGACGCAGTTAAAGACTACGGTGATGGCGGAACCCAGGCCTGCGCACAGACGGGACGGGATGCCGCTCGGAAGGCCCTTGCCTATCTCGCGAACGTTACGGCCTGAGCTATGCATGCAGACATATCGACGTTACACGTCACCGCAACGCACGTATTGCTTCGTGCACGTTCTGAGCTCGACGTTTTGGCTGGCCGCCTAGCTCGATTGTGTGCAAATAACCGAGTACTCGACACCGATCTATTGAATCTGCAGCAGGTCGCAGCATTCGAACTCGCATGGGCAGAATCAGAGCTCACGGCTGCACAGGGTGTTATCGAGGCTATACCGAGGATGTCGGGGGAGCTCGACACTTGGCTAGCACTTGTTTTCACCGTCGAGGCGCTTACCGCTGTATTTGACCGATTAACCCAGGTCTGTATCGACTGCGACAGCGACATATCGGCCATTAATACATTGCGCGCTTTGCCCGAGTGGGTCGAGCTACAGCAGCAGGTTGGCGCCTCGGCGTTTCTTCGCATTGTGGGGCAGGCAGTTATTCAAGCCGAGGGGCGGGTTGGCCAAATACACCTTAGTGAGCAGCACGCCATTGCGCAAGAGTCTTTCCAGCGATTCGGGCAAGATCAGGTCGCTCCTTTAGCCGAAGCCATACACCGGCAAGATCTTACTGTGCCCGAGTCCTTGCTTCAGCCACTACGCGCGATGGGTGTCTTCGGGTTGGCCATCCCCGAACAGTATGGGGGAAGCGCTCCTGACGATGGCGATGATACCCTGCTGATGGTGGTAGTCACCGAGGCGTTGTCGGAAGCTTCGCTCGGTGCTGCGGGTAGCTTGATTACGCGTCCCGAAATTCTGACGCGCGCTTTGCTTGCGGGCGGCACAGCTGAACAAAAGGCAACTTGGCTACCGCGCCTGGCAGCCGGGGAGCCCTTGTGCGCGATTGCCATGACCGAGCCGGACTGCGGCTCTGATCTTGCCGCGTGTTCATTGCGGGCCGAACGCGTGCCTGGAGGTTGGCAGTTAAATGGAGCAAAAACCTGGTGCACTTTCGCCGGCAAGGCGGGCGTCTTGATGGTGGTAGCGCGCACCAACCCCGACACCTGTCTTGGTCACCGAGGGCTGTCGGTTTTACTCGCGGAAAAACCGTCGTTTGATACCCATGATTTCCAGGTAATACAGGATGCGGGGGGCAAATTGATCGGACGTGCTATTCCCACCATTGGCTACCGTGGGATGCATAGTTTTGATCTAACCTTCGAAAACTACTTCGTGCCCGACGAAAACTTGCTGGGTGGAGAACGGGGGCTCGGGAAGGGCTTTTACTACACACTGGCTGGCATGGTCGGGGGCCGGATGCAAACGGCCGCCCGGGCCTGCGGGGTGATGCAGGCCGCACTCCGGGAGGCAGCGCGCTATGTCCGCGACCGCAAAGTGTTTGGGCAGCCCTTGTCAGAGTACGCGCTGACGCAAGCCAAGTTGGCGCGTATGGGGGCACGCCTTGCGGCTTGCCGCCGGCTGACATATGCCATGGCGGAGGCCGTCGATGCGGGTGAGGGGCGCATGGAAGCAAGCTTGGTGAAATTGTTGGCGTGTCGATCGGCCGAAATGTTGACACGTGAAGCGCTGCAGTTGCATGGGGGCATGGGGTACGCCGAGGAAACTCCTGTGAGTCGGTATTTTGTAGACGCTCGGGTGCTTTCGATTTTTGAGGGGGCGGAAGAAACACTCGCGCTCAAGGTGGTCGCACGCGGTTTACTTGAGCGGGCTCTCGACCGGGACACAGCCACGCTGTGATGGAAATGTTATGAAGATCCTCGAAGGAATTCGCGTGATCGAGGCAGCAGCCTTTGTGGCTGCGCCACTAGGGGCGATGACACTGGCGCAAATGGGCGCCGATGTAATCCGCATCGACCCTCTACACGGCGGTCTCGACAAACATCGTTGGCCGATTGCTGCCACTGGCACTAGTTTGTTCTGGTGTGGGTTGAACAAGCATAAGCGCTCAGTAGCACTCGATCTTTCCAGCCCTCAAGGACGTGAGCTGGCCATCGCGCTGATCACAGCACCGGGTGAGAACAGTGGCATTCTAGTAACCAATTTTCCTCCGCGAGGTTGGTTAAGTTACGACAGCTTGCGATCCAAGAGAAACGATTTGATCCAACTGACGCTGCAAGGCGACCGGCATGGCGGCTCAGCCGTAGACTATACAGTGAATGCGCGAACGGGTTTGCCTTATGTTACTGGGCCAGAAGGGAGCGACGGGCCTGTCAACCATGTCCTGCCATCCTGGGACCTCATCACGGGATACATGATTGCCGTTGGGGTTCTCGGAGCCGAGCGGCATCGACGCCTGACAGGACAGGGCGAACATATTAAGCTCGCCTTGGAAGACGTTGCGCTGGCCACGATGCAACAACTCGGCTTTATTGCCGAGGCGCAGATGGGGCAACCACGAACGCGTCACGGCAACGAGTTATTCGGAGCGTTCGGCCGCGACTTCATGACGAAAGATGGTCAGCGTGTCATGATTGTCGGGCTCACCTTGAAGCAATGGCGTGCAATCTGTAAGGCAATGAGCCTTGAGGACGTCATGCAGGCATTAGGAGATCAACTTGGGCTCGACCTGGCGCGCGAAGGCGATCGTTTCAAGGCGCGCAAAGAAATCGCCCAGCACGTCAACATCTGGGTCGGGGCGCGCAGCTTCGCCGAGGTGGCGAAGGTGTTTGACGAGCATGGTGTATGTTGGAGCAAATACCAGACAATCCAAGAGCTCGTCCGTAGTGAAGACTGCTCACCGCACAATCCCTTATTCGAGATGGTGAGTCAGCCGGGTGTAGGCCCCATGCTGATGGCCGGGTTGCCGCTTGAGTTCAGTTCCTCGGCGCGTCCGCCCGTGCGCCCGGCCCCTCAATTAGGGCAACATACTGAAGAAGTGCTGGCAGAAGTGTTGGGAGTTACGCAAGCGCAATTCAGCAAGCTTTGCGAGCAAGGGGTGGTGACAGCACCAGGGCACGATTCGCAATCCTAACGAGTCCAATCAACGCTATGCTCCGCGGTAGTGAAAACCCGGCGGCGCAACGCCGCGCTGCTTCCGTCTGTTGCGAGCGCTTGCTGCGTATCGACCGCACTTTCGCTCAGTAGGGAGTCGTGGGACGTGAATCTGGATATTCAACGTTTGCAAGAATGGATTGGCCGTACTGAATCGGTAGAAGATGTCATCACTGCTTCGCCGATTAAAGCTCTGGGGGCTACGCTCGATATCGCCAGCGTGGACGAACTGCTGAGCCGGCCTTTGCGCCCGTGTTGGCACTGGGTGTTCTTCTTACCCGTGCAGCGGCAATCGCTGATTGGTGACGACGGCCATCCCAAGCGCGGCGGCTTCCTGCCGCCAGTACCACTTCCGCGTCGTATGTGGGCAGGTAGCCAGTTAACTTTCGAGGCGCCGCTTGTCTTGGGGCAGGCTGTCGCGAAGCGTTCGCGCGTGGTCGACGTGCAGTTAAAACAGGGACGCAGCGGCCCGCTCGTTTTCGTGAAGGTGCATCACGAAATTTACTGTGGCGAACAGCGGTGCGTGCAGGAGTTTCAAGACATTGTTTATCGGGGCATGATGGCCTCTGGCGCGCCGTCCTCTAAGGTGCCGACGCCGATAGTGCAAGACCAGCTCTACCCCTGGTCGCGCGAGATCACGCCCGATCCCGTTTTGTTGTTTCGATACTCGGCGCTCACGTTCAATGGTCATCGCATTCATTACGACCAACCCTTCGCGACCAGT
>CAZMVM010000083.1:12211-14550 GCA_964569785.1 uncultured Pigmentiphaga sp.
CCAGTGTTGAGGGCTATCCTGGGCTCGTTGTACATGGTCCGCTCATCGCAACCTTGCTACTCGATTTGCTGCATCGCAAGCTGCCAGGCGCCGAGCTACGATCGTTTGCGTTTAAGGCCGTGAGCCCACTATTTGACGTGGCCCCGTTTCGCGTGCTCGGTCGGAGCCTCACGGACGGCAATATCGAACTGGTCGCAGTGACGCCGGAAGGCGCGATGGCAATGCAAGCAACCGCTGAGATAGCGTAACTTTCACTCTCAAGGTCGGTCGATACGATACCGGTATACGCTGCTGATTCTCGCCAGCGCTCGCCCATGATCCCTCTGTGAGGTTGCAACACAAAGGATCGCCAGGCACTGCTCGAAGCAGCGTCCTGGCAGGAGAGGTCACGTCGGGATCAACAAAAACGTGTTTACTCGCCAGATGATCAAGCAGCTTGTGGACGGGCATTCCAGGGCATTTTCAGCAGTACTCGGGCCAGCGCACACGTACCCGTGACTCCCGCGAATACCAACCCGCCACCAATGAAGGCTGAGAGCAAATAGAACCAGGCTGATACCCACGTACCGAGAATTACTCCAAGCAGTACAAACGTGCCCGCCGCGATCTGCACCTGGCGGGAGAGCTCCAGCGGCTGGGACGCATCTTTCTCTACTGGCAAGCCTGCTTTCTTCCAGGCATCGAGCCCGCCTTCCAAAATATAGGCCTCACATGGCGAGCATGATGCCAAGGTCGCGGCGTGGGCCTGCGTACGATTGCCTGAGCGGCAATGAAAAATGATGGTCTGGGCGTTGAGGTTACGCAGTGCGTTAGGGTCGACGCTTTCCAAAGGAATATGCTTTGCTTGTGCAATTCGCTCGCGCGCATGTTCATCGGTTGCGCGAATATCTACCAAAGCGGCTCCCTGATTCAAGAGCGCGCGCGCTTTTTCTGGAGAAATGGTTTTCATTGACATAGTGGTTCCTCCGGTAGGAGTTAAGGACAGAAAATCTCCTTGAGTATGGCAACAATCTTTTGCACGTCTGGGTTTGCGATACGGTAGTAGAGCGTCTGTGCTTCTCGGCGGTAGGTAACCAGTCCCTCTTCCCGCATTTTTGCCAAATGCTGAGATAACGCGGATTGACTAAGCGCAACTTGACTATGAATGGAGCCTACCGTCATTTCTTCGTGTTCAATGAGCAAACACAGCACCATCAATCGGTGTTCATTGCCCAACGTGCGAAGTAAGTCTGCTGCCTTGGTCGCTCCTTCTTTCAGAAACAGGCGGTTTATCTCGCTCGCGGCGTGAGGGTCGTGCTTCTGAACTTTGGCGTCCATATCGTTCCGTTGAATCGTACCGTTAGTTTAGTATTTGCTAATTTAGCATTATCTAATATAATGAGCAAGTAACGGGAGCTTGAACAGGAGGAATCCATGCAAAACAAGCCGCATATCCAGGCATTTTTCGATGAAACCACCAATACCGTTTCGTACCTGGTTTCCGACCCGACGACACGTAAGGCCATTATTGTCGACCCGGTGCTCGATTACGACCACCGTAGCGGAGAGGCCTTCACTGAAGGCGCGGACGCTATTCTCGCTGCCGCTGACGAACAAGGCTTAACGATTGAGTGGGTGCTTGAAACGCACGCTCACGCCGATCATCTCAGCGCGGCCCCATACATCAAGCTGCGCACCGGGGCCTTGGTAGCCATCGGTGAGCACATCCGCGATGTCCAGAATATTTTTCGTCCCGTTTTCAACCTCGACAATGTGTCTGGCGATGGAAGCGAGTTCGACCGCCTCCTGAAAGACGGGGAATCCATGCAGGTCGGCAACTTGACGATCGAAGTTCTCCACACACCTGGGCACACGCCCGCTTGTGTGTCGTACAAGATCGGCGATGCGGTATTCGTCGGTGACACGTTATTCATGCCCGACTATGGCACCGCTCGCGCCGATTTCCCAGGTGGCGATGCTCGTACCCTGTACCGCTCCATTCGTCGCTTACTCAGCCTGCCGGACGATACACGCTTGTTTTTGTGCCACGATTACCTGACCAAAGATCGCGAGCATTACGAGTGGGAGACGACAGTGGGCGCGCAGAAGCGGCACAATATCCACGTCAACGAAAACGTGTCTGAAGACGAGTTCGTGCAGATGCGCGAGGCACGCGACGCCACGCTCGCGGCACCGACTCTGCTGTTGCCATCGATACAAGTCAACATTCGGGCGGGAGCGCTGCCGGAGGCCGAGTCCAATGGCGTACGCTACCTTAAAATCCCGTTGCGCCTCAGCGACAAGCTTGCCGACACGGTGCGCGCCAATGACTAAACTCGCTTGACGAGACCATGTGTTGG
>CAZMVM010000084.1:0-14139 GCA_964569785.1 uncultured Pigmentiphaga sp.
AAAGAAGCGGCGTGGTTCAATTCGAGAAGAAGATTCCAACCCGGTATTTCGATGTGGGCATTGCCGAGCAGCATGCTGTGACCTTTGCAGCTGGGCTCGCGTGCGAGGGCTTCAAGCCCGTCGTTGCCATTTATTCGACCTTCCTGCAGCGCGCGTACGACCAGTTGATCCACGATGTCGCGCTGCAGAATCTGGATGTTACCTTCGCGTTGGATCGCGCCGGACTGGTCGGCGCCGACGGTGCGACGCATGCGGGTAATTACGACATTGCCTATGTGAGGTGCATCCCAAACATGGTCGTGGCTACCCCGTCAGACGAGGCGGAATGCCGGCTGCTGCTTTCCACCTGCTACCAACACAAGGGGCCAGCCACTGTACGCTACCCTCGGGGTACCGGCGTTGGGGTCGTACCCGATAGCTCCCTGGAGACGGTGCCAATTGGTAAGTCGGTGATCCGCCGGGAGCGGCGCGGCGCCGATCCTGCAGAAGCCGAGGGTCTTGTCATGTTTGTGTTTGGCACGCGTCTCGCTGCAGCTTTGGAAGCTGCTGAATCACTGGACGCAACGGTCGTTGATATGCGCTTCGTAAAGCCCATCGACGAAGCGCAAATCCTGGAGCAGGCGCGTCGTCACGCCGCGCTCATCACGGTGGAAGAGGGTTGTATTATGGGCGGAGCAGGTAGCGCAGTGAGTGAGGTGTTGAATGCTGCCGGTATTACCAAGCCGCTGCTGCAGTTAGGTCTTCCCGATGAGTTTATCGATCACGGCGATCAAGCCGAACTATTGCAAGAAGTTGGGCTGGATGCAAAAGGCATCGAGGCCGCCATTCGCAATCGCTTTGGCCAACACTTGAAGCCCAGTAGGAAAATACCTGCTGGAGTCACCCGCATTTATTCCTAGACATGACTCTGGTTGTCAAGGCCTAGGCCTGGGAGGTGTCTCCCCGTTCTGGAGCGGTTTAGCGCCTACTTTCCAGGGGGCGCCAAGCTGCAACGGCAGGTGGTCGTCGTTTAGGCATGGGTGCGCTTTGTCTGGCCCCGACCGGGCGGTCGGTACGACAACGTCCAGGCGCTCACGGTATCGCGGGGCGCCACAGAACGGCGTCGATTAAGCTGTACTGCTGCCGGTCGGCAGTGCGGCTACCGTCCTTTGAGTTTTCATGTTTGTGCTTATGAATTCCCCTCTAGATGCCGTCGTTAACATGCCCGATGTACAGGCGTCCATCGATACACGCCAGCTCACTATCCAGCGCGTGGGCATACGTAGCGTGCGACATCCCCTCACCATTGCGACCCCTGCAGGGCCACACCCTACGGTAGGCATGTGGACATTAACCGTAGCCCTCCCTCCCACACAGAAGGGGACGCACATGTCTCGCTTCATGACATTGCTGGAGACGCAGCGCTCGCGTGTCCTTGACCTCGCTGCGTTCTCTGCTTTAGGGGGTGAGATGCTTGAGTTATTGCAGGCTGACGCTGGCGACATCACGGTGGACTTTCCTTACTTCATTGCCAAGACGGCGCCTGTCTCAGAGGTGCGGAGCCTGCTCGACTACGACGTCCGTTGGCAAGTGCGCGCAACCCATCATGAGGGCAATGCAGTTCAGGTCGGCGTAACGGTCCCTGTTACCAGCCTGTGCCCGTGCTCAAAATCAATTTCCGATTATGGAGCGCATAACCAGCGATCCCACATTACGGTGACCGTGGTACTCGATGACGTGGGTCAGTTCGACATGGCCAAGCTGATCAAGACGATTGAGCAGGAGGCCTCCAGTGAGTTGTGGAGCTTACTGAAGCGGACGGACGAGAAGCTGGTTACTGAACGCGCCTACGACAATCCGAAATTTGTCGAAGACCTGGTTCGCGATGTGGCAGTGCAGGTGGCTGCACTGCCGCGGGTGGTCAGCTACACCATCGAAGCTGAGAACTTCGAATCGATTCACAACCACTCGGCCTATGCCGTTATCACAGGCTGAAGCCTTCGGCACATGGGTGAGCGTTGGCGGGTAACGGCTACGGCTCAGTCTCGGAAATTCTCGAAGCTCAGCGGAAGCTCTTCGACGCTCTTGCGCAGTAACGCAATGGCTGCCTGTAGATCGTCGCGTTTGGGGCTCTGTACCCGGACGGTGTCGCCCTGTATGCTGGCCTGTAACTTCATCTTGCTTGACTTGATCAAAGCTACGATCTTCTTGGCCTGATCCTGCGGGATGCCGTTGCGCACCGTCAGTTCCTGCTTCACCTTGTCGCCGCCGATCTTCTCGATTTTTCCATGTTCGAGGAAGCGTACGTCGACGTTGCGACGGGCCATACGGTTGATGAGGACGTCTTTAAGCTGATTGAGCTGGAACTCGCTATCGGCATAAAGGGTCAGCACTTTGTCCGACCCTTCAATGCGTGCATCTGAACCCTTGAAGTCGAAACGCGTGCCGACTTCGCGGTTGGCTTGATCCACCGCATTGCGCAGTTCCACTTGGTCGGGCTTACAGACAACATCAAATGAAGGCATAGTGCGTAACTCCTGCTAAGTTCTTGGCCAGTATGACATAATCGCCACTGTGGTTTCTAACCAGGGTGTAAAAACGCAGGAGATCCCGCCCCTTGGCGGTCGCTTGTGTTCGGGCTTTGTCAGCCAGCACAACCAACAACCGGGGCCGCAGCGCGCTCGTTAGCCGCTGAGCCCACCGCCGTGCCACCCACGCCCTATCCGGTGGCATGCTCTTGGTGCATAGGCCAGTATCATATCCAGCGTTGAGTGGCTGACATGCGCCGCGATGTTTATTTCCTCTCTGTCGTTTACTGCTGACTTTGTCTACCGTATTCGCTACTGCGTCACTGACGGCGCTCCAAAACTCGCTGAGTCTTCCCGCCTTTGCGGAGGCGGTGGTCAATATCACTGCAGCCGCGCAAGTGCCACAGCTCGCTCAGCACGCGCGCTCGCGCGAGGGGCTATTCGTGCTGGGTGCTGGCAGCAACGTTGTATTGCCTGAACGCATACAAGCGACAGTGGCGCGTATGCAATTGAAGGGCGTTCGTTTGCTGGAATCAACGCCCCACGCTTTTCTTGTAGAAGCTGCTGCCGGAGAGTCGTGGCATGGCTTTGTCGAGCTTAGCATCAGCCAAGGATGGCCGGGGTTGGAGAACTTGGCTCTCATTCCTGGCACCGTGGGCGCCGCGCCCGTGCAAAACATTGGCGCCTATGGGGTCGAGCTTTGTCATCGTGTGCACAGCGTCCTTGCGTACGACACACGTCAGGACTGCTGGCGTGAACTTTCGCGGGATGATTGCGCGTTTTCGTATCGAGACAGTGTCTTCAAACGCTCTGGGCAGGGCGATTGGATCATCACGGCGGTAAGATTCGCGCTGCCCCGACAATGGCGGCCTATCCTCAGTTACCCAGATTTGCAGACCCATCCACTGCTCGCGAGCAACCCAATTACTCCGGAGACGATATTTCAGGCGATCTGCGACATTCGTCGTCGCAAGCTACCCGACCCCGCTCATCTGCCGAATGCGGGTTCGTTCTTCAAGAATCCGGTGGTCCCAGCAACGCAATATGCTGCATTGAAGTCTCGGTATCCTTCGCTGCAGGGCTGGGTCCAGCCCGATGGCGGAGTCAAGCTTGCAGCGGCATGGTTAATCGAGCAGGCGGGATGGAAAGGGCGACGTTTAGGGCCGGTTGGTATGCATGAACGTCACGCCCTAGTGCTAGTCAATCATGGGGGCGCGCGGGCTCGCGATGTAGCATTGCTTGCCCACGCGGTTCAGCGAGATGTGCAAGCTCGCTTTCAGGTGGTGTTAGAGCGTGAGCCCGTGAGCCCGCGATAATCTAAGCCAGCCCTAACACTTGTTGCATGTCGTATAGGCCTGCGGGTTGTTTGGCCAGGAAGCGGACGGCGCGCAGGCTGCCCTGGGCATACGTGGCGCGGCTGTTTGCTCGATGCGTGATTTCGATGCGCTCGCCGATGCCGGCAAAGTAAACGGTATGGTCGCCAACGATGTCCCCGCCGCGGACTACTGAAAAACCAATGCGGCCATCGGCGCGCTCACCCGTAATGCCGTGTCGAGCCCAGTCGGCGATATCATCCAGCGATTTGCCCCAGGCCTCGGCTACCGTTTCTCCCATTTTCAGCGCGGTACCCGATGGCGCATCTACTTTGCGGCGATGGTGTGCTTCGAACACTTCGACGTCGTAATCGTCGCGCAGAATGCGTGCGGCTGTTTCAAGCAGCTTTAGGGTCACGTTCACCCCAACACTCATGTTAGGTGCGAACACGATACCGATCGCGTCCGCCGCGCGGCGAATCGCTTTTGTGCCAGCTTCGTCGAAACCCGTGGTTCCAATGACCATATTGACGCCGTACTGTACACATGCCTCGAGGTGGCGAAGCGTGCCTTCGGGGCGGGTGAAGTCGATCAGACAGTCCACGCCTTCTAGGGCTGTAAGATCGGATTGAATGATCACACCGCTTAGCCTTCCAAGAAACGAAGCGGCGTCCTGCCCACAAGCAGGGCTGTTGGGCTGGTCCAGTGCTGCGGCAAGCTGAATGTCGGACGATGAAGTAATGGCGTCGATTAGAGCTTGGCCCATGCGGCCACTGGCGCCGGCAACAGCTACTCTCATAATGTACATCCTTGCTAGTCGAGTTAAAGAAAAACGTCAATGAACGGCTCAGTGTGGGTTCTCGCTTGGGCTCAATGCGCGTCGGCAGGGTGAGTGGGGCGCCGCCGACCGCGTTGCAGTCCGTTGCGCGCTAAGGTGTTGGTTTTTGTTTTGGGCCAGCTCTTTCTCCCAAGGGCCTTAGCGCTTGCTTTTATGCATCGCGGTAAGTCGCATCGAGCACGCGGGCCGCACCAGCCGCCAACCTCGCTAAAGTCGGTTGCATGGTCCGGCACGGCTACAACAAT
The DNA here is from genome assembly GCA_964569785.1 of uncultured Pigmentiphaga sp. Lineage (GTDB taxonomy): Bacteria > Pseudomonadota > Gammaproteobacteria > Burkholderiales > Burkholderiaceae_B > Verticiella. Next base: position 4,904 of record CAZMVM010000084.1, read on the forward strand.
CTGGCGCGCGGTACTCAGCCCCGTTGATGCGGGCCGGAGCCAACGTTTAGCGCAGCGGTTCGGTTCCCGTCCGCGTACCAAATGTGCCGCGAGGTAGGGCGCTTTGATCGACGGAAGAACCGCCACCAATATTGATTCGGGGTTGGCGCACAGGTACATGTGATTCGGATGGGGTACTGGATTCACCGGGCGCGCGCTCTGTTTCATGCGCAGCTTGCGGGTGAGTTCCGATCTTGGTTGCTCCTTCGCTACCTGCGGGTTCCGCACCAACCGGGTACGAGCTCGAGAATTCCGACGATTCAGCGGCCAATGGGAGTAATGGCTCATAGCTCTCGTCGGGATCCTGGAAAGGCTGTACCGTGGGTTGCGGGTCACCCTCCCAGCGTGCGACGCGGTCATTCTCAAAGAAGACTGTAAAGCGACGCTCTTCGCGCTTGCCATACCCTGGTTTCATGTAATAGGGGTATTCCCAGCGATCGGCGTGAAAGATGGGTGTGAGCGTGGGGCTACCCAAGATAAATCGCACCTGTTCACGCGTCATGCCCGGCCGTAACTGAGCGATTTGCTGCTGGGTGACCCAGTTGCCTTGCTGGACATTAGGCCGATACGGTTGCCAGAACGCGCGTCCGGTGCGATCGACACTGCCACACGCAACGACGGTTGCTGACAGAATTGCAATAGCGGTCAAGCGCGCAACGCGGTGGCCGCGACGGATAAAACCTTGGGAAGAGATCAGGGGTTGCACGGTGATTCGGCCTGTTTCGGGTGATCCGGTAGAACCGGTATGATAATAGGAGCTGTCGTTGGCAGGGAATTCTTCATCATGGAACCATACGGATGACGGATCAGAACGAACTGAAGAGCATGGGGCTCAAGGCGACTTACCCGCGCTTGAAAATACTCGATATTTTCCGTCGCGGAGAAGAGCGCCACATGAGTGCCGAGGATGTTTACCGCGCCTTGCTTGCCGAAGGCGTGGAAATCGGTCTCGCCACCGTGTACCGCGTGCTCACGCAGTTCGAGCAGGCAGGCCTGCTCACCCGCAGTCAATTCGACACGGGTAAAGCCATTTTTGAACTTAACGAGGGAGACCACCACGACCACCTGGTGTGCACCGGATGCGGTCGTGTCGAAGAGTTTCACGACGAGGATATCGAACGGCGTCAATGTGAAATCGCCGCCGATCACGGATTTACCCTTACTGGACACACCATGGCGCTGTACGGGCTGTGTCCTCAATGCTCGGTTCGGGCCAAACCGGGCGCGACCGGCGCATAGGGGCAAGCGAGTGTCGCGTAAATAGAAAGTACCGACACTCGTACCTGCAGGACGACGCAACGACACAGCCGGAACGTACAACCTTTTCCCTACACAATCGACAGCATTTCGCGCGCATGTTGACGCGTCGTGTCGGTAATATCGATACCGCCCAGTAAGCGCGCCAGTTCGTCCACCCGCTGTTCTGCGTCAAGGGGCCGAATGCGCGTTACAGCGCGGCCCCCTGCAATATCTTTACTGACTTGGAAATGCGCTGTGCCGCAGGCTGCCACCTGCGGCAGATGCGTCACGCACAATACTTGGTGGCGCGATCCTAATTCACGTAACAGCCGGCCGACCACTTCCGCAACGGCACCGCCAACACCCGAATCGACCTCGTCGAAGATTAACGTGGGCACCCGCGCCGCGCGGCTGGCAATCACAGATAGCGCCAGAGAAATACGGGCGAGTTCTCCACCCGAGGCTACTTTGGCCAAGGGCCGGGGGGTTGAGCCTTTATGTCCTGCGACGTGAAACTCGACCACTTGATCGCCGGTAGGGCCCGGGTTGGTGTCCCGTAACACCACTTCGAAACGACCGCCCGACATGGCCAGCGTTTGCATCGCCGCAGTGACTGATTTTGCCAGCGCCTTTGCCGTTTTCGCTCGAGCTGCGCGCAACTCGGCCGCTACATCGCGGTAATTCGCCGCCGCTTCTTCCTCTTTGGCACGGAGCGCATCGATGTCGAAATCGTGCTTGAGCTCGTCGAGCTTCTCAGCGAGCTGTTTGTGATATTCAGGAAGGCTTTCAGGCTGAACGCGAAATTTGCGTGCGGCATCAAAGATTGCGCGTATGCGCTCTTCAACTTCTGTAAGCTGTTGCGGGTCGAGTTCGAGCCGATCTGCATAACTGCGAAGGTCGGAAACGGCCTCGCTGACGCTGATTCGCGCAGATTCGAGCGCCTCGGCGACCTCTTTCAGGTTGGGGTCGTGCTTCACAAGTTGCTGGATCAGCAGCACCGCCGATGCGAGCCGATGGTGCACGTTATCGTCAGCCTCGTCGAGCGCGGCCAGTGTTCGGGTGACGCCCTCGATGAGTGTTTGCCCGTGCGCCAGGCGGTGGTGTTCGAGTTGAAGCTGCTCCCATTCGCCGGCAGCAAGGGAGAGCCGGTCAAGTTCGTCGAACTGCCATTGGAGGCGTTCGCGCTCGAGCTCCAGCGCGGAGGCGTTGGTTTCCAGCTCTTCCAAATGACGCACATGCGTTCGCCACGCTTTCCAGGCCGCGGCGACGCGTGCGCGTAGCTCACCCAGACCTCCATGTTCGTCCAGCATGTCGCGTTGCGCGTCGAGCCGGAGCAGGCTTTGGTGTGCATGCTGACCATGAATGTCGACAAGCTGATCGCCTAAGTCGCGCAGCTGACCCACCGTTGCCGGCACCCCGTTGATATAGGCTCGACTGCGACCTTTTTGGTCGATGACCCGACGCAATAGCAAGTGCGCATCGTCGAGGTCACGTTCCTGTAACCAGGCGCGTAAGTGCTCTGGAGGATCGAACTCAGCAGTGATGTCGGCGCGCTCAGCACCTTCGCGTACGACGGTAGCATCAGCGCGTTCACCTAAGGTAAGCGCCAGAGCGTCTACGAGGATGGACTTGCCCGCTCCTGTTTCACCGGAGAAAACGGTGAAGCCTGGGCCAAAATCGATCTCGGCCCGTTCTACGATTACGAAGTCACGTATGTGCAGATTGCGCAGCATCAGACAGGCATTAGGCAGATGTCACGGTGGCAGAATTACCCCGCAGTCCGTACCGTGTTTTCATGGTTAAGTTCGGTATCTGTCTGCGTTGGCATTCGATTCCAGTGTAACTTCTGTCGGAGCGTCTCGAAATAGCTGTATCCCGGTGGATGCAACAGTTGAATGGTGTGCGGTGAGCGTTCCACGGTGATTTTGTCCCCGGGCATCAGCTCGGACCACGCTTGCATATCGAAGTGAACGCTTGCGCCGCCCGACACGCGGCCAGAGAATGTAAACAGTACTTCGATGCGCGACGCATCTGGCAATACGATAGGGCGGTTTGATAGTGTTTGCGGCGCGACCGGCACCAAAACAACGCCCCGCAGTGCGGGATGCAGAATGGGCCCATTAGCGGACAGTGCGTAGGCAGTTGAGCCTGTGGGTGTGGCGATGACCAGCCCGTCTGCACGCATCGAAGCCATGGTTTCGCCATTGACGTCGATGCGCATTTCGATCATGCCGCCGGGGCCTGCCCGGCTGAGAACGACGTCGTTCAAGGCGAGCGTGGAAAACAACACCGTATTGCCACGGCGTACAGCGCCGTGCAGCAGAACCCGCTCTTCGGATTGATATTGACCGTCGAGCACCTGGCGTACGGCCTCTTGTGCACGGGGTAGGGCGATGTCGGTAATGAACCCTACCCGACCATGATTAATACCCGCAAGGGGTACATTGGCTGCCGCCAGTTCGCGTGCTGCGTTCAACATCGTGCCGTCGCCGCCCATCACGATGGCGAGCGAGGCGCGCGCTCCGATTTCCTCGAAGCTGACGGCCGGAAACGATGTGATGCCGGTGTTCGCTGCGGTTTCGGCTTCGAATAAAACCTCGCGACCTGCTGCACGCAGCACGTGCGCGAGCTCTAGCAACGGCTTACCGATGCCGGCATCGTGATACTTGCCAATGAGGGCGACGATAGGAAAATGCATGAGTTTGCGGCGTCCACCTTGTTAAGGCTTGCCTTGTTTACATTTGTAGCGGAAATTATAGGAGCTTGCCGGGTTCTCGGGCCTGATCGGTAGGCAAAATTTATGCCGGTGGTGCAGATAGCCCACGCTGAACTAAAATAGAAGTATGGAAGATCGCGCACTTGATGACCGCGCACGAGCTTTGCTTAAAGCGCTGATCGAACGTTACATCGCCGACGGGGTGCCGGTCGGGTCGCGCACCCTTGCGAAGGTCTTCGAGCTGTCTCCGGCCACCATCCGTAATGTCATGGCCGACCTCGAAGACATGGGGTTGATACATAGTCCGCACACCTCGTCCGGACGCGTCCCCACGCCGCGAGGGTTTCGCCTGTTTGTCGACACGATGTTGGCCGTGCAGCCGTACGAACTCACCGATGAAAACGTTCGGCAAATGCTGCCAGCCGCCGAGCCGCAGCGGGCCGTCGCGGCAGCGGCCGCCAGGCTCTCGGAACTGTCTCAGTTTGCGGGAGTCGTGATGTCGCCGAAGCGAGCCAACGTGTTTCGGCAAATCGAGTTCATTCGGCTTTCAGAAAGGCGAGTTTTGCTCATTATCGTCACCCCCAGCGGCGACGTGCAAAACCGCATACTCTTTGTGAAGCGGGATTACTCCGAACAAGAGCTCATCGAAGCCAGCAATTTCTTTAACCAGCATTTTGCCGGCAAGTCGTTCGAGGAAGCGCGTGAGGTACTGCGCAAAGATATCAAGCAGCTACACGACAATATCTCGACGCTGATGCAGGCTGCGGTTGACGCTGGCTCCGAGGTCGCCGCTGAAGAAGAAGACGTCGTCATCTCAGGCGGCAGCAAGCTGCTCGAAGTTAGTGACCTAGCCTCCGACATGAACCGGTTGCGCCAGATGTTCGCGCTCTTCGAGAAGAAAACCGACTTGCTCCAGTTGCTTGAGGTATCGAGCCGAGCCCAAGGCGTCCAGATCTACATCGGTGGCGAGTCACACTTGCTGCCCTTGCAAGACGTCAGCGTTATCACTGCGCCGTACGGCGTCGACGGGAAAATTGTAGGAACCCTCGGCGTCATTGGTCCAACGCGCATGGCATACGAGCGCGTTATCCCCATCGTTGATATAACCTCCCGGTTGCTGTCCAACGCGCTCAGCCACCACGGGTAAGCTGCATATGCATTCAATCCCTCCGAAGGCGTCTGCCCCGACGCCTGTACACGTGGCGTCCGGTTCCGAACCCATACCGGAGTCAGGTCAAAGTTCGGACGTCGGGGTTCTGCTGGTGAATCTTGGTAGTCCGTCTGCCCCGACGACACGTGAAATTCGTCGATTTCTGGGGGAGTTTCTGGCGGACCCGAGGGTGGTTGAGCTGCCACGAATCGTTTGGCTGCCTCTCCTAAAAAGTGTGGTACTGCCGTTCCGCCCTCGCCGTATCCGCGACAAGTATGCGGCGATATGGATGCCCGAAGGGTCGCCTTTGATCGTCTGGAGTCAGCGTCAGGCCGATGCCGTGCAGCGCGAGCTTGTCGCACGGGGCCACAGCGTGTCCGTCAGCCTGGGTATGCGCTATGGAGAGCCGTCGTTAGCAGGAGCACTCGATGATCTACGGACACGTGGCTGCCGTCGTATTTTGGTATTGCCGCTTTATCCTCAGTACTCGGCTACCACGACGGCTACCGTCATCGATCGGGTAGGCGTCCTTGCACGTACCATGCGTGATCAGCCCGAGTTCCGGTACATCCAGCGCTTCTACGACGACAAGGGATATATCGCCGCAGTCGCGCACCGCGTGCGTGATTTCTGGTCACAACATGGCCGCGGCGACAAACTGTTGATGAGCTTTCACGGTTTGCCCCGACGCGCGGTGGAATTGGGCGACCCGTATGAAGATGAATGTCGACGCTCTGCCAAACTGATCGCGGAAGCGCTGCATCTGTCACCCGAGCAATATACCGTCACGTTTCAGAGCCGGTTTGGGCGGGCGAAATGGCTCGAGCCCGACACCGAGACTACGGTACGACAGTTGGCCGAAGCAGGAAGCAAAACGCTGGACGTCATCTGCCCCGGGTTCGTCGCTGATTGCCTGGAGACGCTGGAAGAGGTTGCGATTGGCTGCAAGGATACATTTGAACGGGCAGGGGGCAAGTCCTTACGTTACATTCCTACGTTGAACGCCGAGCCAGCTTGGATCGGCGCCCTGACTTCACTGGTGGAACGTAATTTGCTCGGATGGGACACCGCACCCGTTATCAGGAGGTCAGCTGTGGCAACGATTCAAACGCCGTCAGGAAATGAGCCAGAGAAGCATGCAATTCAATCTAAAGATCCGGCTCATCAGGAAGAGCAGCTCGACGACGCTATCGAAGATACCTTTCCGGCCAGTGATCCCGTCCCACCGGATGTCGGGAAGCAACGAACGGCTGCGCATAACCCCGCCAAAGAAGACCGCGTTGAACAAGAGCTCGACGATGCCATTGAAGATACCTTTCCGGCCAGCGATCCGTATTCGATTACAGCGGTGGTGAAGTCGGCCAAGCGCGAGCAAGAATAATGCTATATACCAATGGGCAGCCCAGTAAAATTCTCGGAAGAAGCCCGTCGCCCGGTCACTGTACCCGTCATGTAGTCTAGATCGGCCCGCTGCAATTTGATCATGAAGTCGCCGTGCCCAGGAAATCGATGCACCATCGTGCATAAGCGCGATGAAAAACGATGTGCCAGCCACATGCGACGCAGACAAATCTCAGAATATCGATTCAGCAGCTCATGCGACTGTTTGCGATAGTAATCGCTGAGGGCGTGCCATAACACCCAAATATCAGCCACTGCAGAATTCAGCCCTTTGGCTCCGGTCGGGGGAACGATGTGGGCGGCGACGCCGGCCAAGAAGAGGGAACCATAGTGCATCGGTTCCACCTGGAAGCTGCGCATGGCGGTGACACCCTTCTGTAGAATTGGGCCGTCGATGAGTGGCGGCAGCTCTTTAACGTCGAGACGCTCATGCAGCGTGCTCCAGATGCGATCGTCCGACCAGTTTTCGGGCTTATCGTCGGGCTCACATTGAAGATACAGACGACTACGGGTCGGCGTACGGAAACTGAGCATGGCAAAGCCCGTTTCGTGGCAACCCCAGCTTACGTCGCGCGCTGCCGGTGGCACTTCGGCGAGAATTCCTAACCATCCAAAGGGATAGGTGCGATCGTATTCCTTCCTTTTGTGCTCTGGAATGAATGATCGGGTGATGCCGTGGAAGCCATCGCAGCCCGCCACGAAGTCGCAGCGCAAGGTACGCGCTAGGCCTTGGCGATCCGTGTACTCCACTGAAGGCTTTTCAGTGTGCGGATCCCGGATGCGAACGGCGGAAGCCTCAAAGCGAATTTCGCCGCCCACCGCTAAGCGCGCCTCGATGAGGTCATGCACAACCTCGTGCTGCGGGTACACCATCACCTGCCGCCCAATTTCGTTGGCGAAATCGATGCGGTGAGACCGCTGGTCGTATCGAAAATCGATACCCGTTTGTGGCATACCGATGCGGTGCATCCGTTCACCCAAGCCCACCTGAGTCAGCAAGTCAACCGTCCCTTGCTCTAACACGCCAGCTCCGAGTCGCTACTGAACATGAGAGCGGCCGCGTCGTTCGAGCACGACCGAATCTATACCGTCCAACTGCAATAAATGCGAAAGTAGCAAGCCTGCCGGGCCGGCCCCGATAATCGCGACCTGAGTTCGCTCGCTCATGCTGGCTCCTCGAGTGTGAGGAGACCCACCCATGCCTGTGGTCATGGGCGCATAGTAATTCCGGTGGGTTCGGCGCACACGGTCGGACAAGGCACCACGCATGACCAGCCACATAATCAGTTCGATACCCTCTGCTCCGAAGCGCTCCATAAAATCCTGGTGAGTCAGATCACAAAGGCTGGCAGGGTCATGTTCGATGCGGTCGAGGAAGTCCTGATCCCATTCTTCGCTCATCTTGCCGAATTCCGGTCCCGTCAGTTGATGGGACATTCCCCCTGTTCCAAGGATCACGACTCGTAAACTCTTTGGGTAAGATTCCACTGCGGTTCGAATGGCTTGTCCCAAGCGATAGCAGCGCCGCGCGGTAGGCAAGGGGTGCTGTAAAACATTAACAGCAAGGGGAATCGCGGCGACCGACCACATGGGGTCATGATCGAAGCACAAATGCATTGGCACCAGAAAGCCGTGCTCTACCCGCATTTCCTGACATACCGTCAGGTCGAACTCGTTGTAGATCAGCGATTCACATAAATGTTGGGAAAATTCCAGATCGCCCGTAATGCTGGGTAGAGGCCGAACGCCGAATCCTTCATCGGCGATAGGGTAGTTGTCGGCGGCGCCCAGGGCAAATGTTGGATATTTATCGAAAAAAAAGTCGGCACCGTGATCGTTGTAAACGACGATTGCCACGTCGGGACGCAGTTCTCTTAGCCACTTTCGCACGGGCACATAAGCATCAAACAAAGGACGCCAGGCCGGTGTCGCCTGTTTGCCACGGTCGTATGCACCACCGATTGAAGGTACATGGGAAGTACCGATGCCTGCAATGATATGTCCCATTTCATGTGGCTCCTTGATCATTTCTGGTCGCCAAGAATTCTTCGTAGGTTTCGCCACGCATTTGCGCACCCATGCGATACAATGGAACGCCGGTCACCGAGCCTAGTTTCAACAGAAAGTAAACGTTGCCGCCTGCCTGCAGCAGGCCCGGGAAATCGCGTCGTCTCACTAAGTCCTTTTCCTCGTCTGACAGCTCGAAGCGCTTCATATACGCTTCTTCATCGAGCTGGAAGGCTTTTCTGTTAGATGCATCGACGAGGGAGTTGCACATCTTGTTGATACGGTAACCCTTCCAAGAAAGTTGAAGATCGAAAACAAGCGATTTAGCAATAGGACGGGAGCGGTCGCGCTGGGTGATAACCATCATGAACTCTCCTGATTGAACGAGCGGGTAAGACTGGAATTGGGTGTTGGGCATTATTCACAGATTTCCCCGGATGCGTTGTGGCGAAGACAGGGTGAATCACGCTGAGTTTGCTTGTGGGAAGTAAGGTTTTTATGCAGAATGACTTTAGCTGGCTTCGGTGAGATTGTTCTAATCAACCACCAGTGGAGGAGGCATCATGTCATTCCAACACCCCACCCGCTGCGACGAGCTTCTAAACTTTCGTATTGCGCGGCTGCTTTCGGTTAGCGGTGCATTGCAAATTCGTTTATGTGAAGGACGTTTCGGCATCAGCAGAC
>CAZMVM010000084.1:14158-14419 GCA_964569785.1 uncultured Pigmentiphaga sp.
TCAGAACTCGCACAAAACGTGCACACTGATCGGCCTAAAGATCGCGATCGGTTAGTGGGCTGGTTGCGAAGGGCCTGGTAAAGCGACTCGCAGCCGGGCCTGAGAGCCATCGTGTGTCGCTGTCCTTAACGGAAAAAGGACGCGCTCTCCATCGCGAGTTATTCCCATTAACTGCTGATATCAACAGTCGCATTCTTAATAGTCTTAGTGCGGAAGACATCGAACGATTGGATGTCGCGCTCGACACACTGACGATGGCCG
>CAZMVM010000085.1:0-14379 GCA_964569785.1 uncultured Pigmentiphaga sp.
GCCAAGGAAAACCTCGCCGAGCCCTCTGTGCTCTAAGCCAATACCTGTCCAGACGTCATTCCTTATGTTAGGGGCTGGGCAAACTATAGAGACCGCGCATGATTGAGAAGTTGCAGTTCAACGGATTGGGTGTCGTTATCACGGGCGCAGCGGCCGGCCTCGGTCGTGCGACGGCTCAAGTGATGGCGCAATTAGGAGCGCACGTGTTCGCGGTTGATGCGGATGCGCAAAAGCTCGATGAGTTAATTCAGCTCCTAAGTCAGTCCGGCCGTTCGTGTACGCCGGTGGTGGCCGACGTTTGTTCTGAGAAGCAAGTTCAGAACATTGTCACCACAATTGCGGGAACCGGGGTGGTATTGAAGTCGCTTATCAATAATGTGGGCGCAAATTTCCGCCGCTCTATTCACGAACTCGAAGTCGATGACTGGTCGAAGTACTTGACGCTTAACCTGACGAGTGCATTTCTAATGACTCGGGCCTTGATGCCGCAACTACTGAACGCGCCTGGCGGGGGCACCATCGTTAATGTTTCGTCAGCCCGCGGAATTATTGGAAGTCCAGCAACCCCCAGCTATTCAACGACCAAGGCCGGTTTGCTCGGTCTGACCCGCCAACTCTGCGCGGAGTACGGCGACCGCGGTGTGCGTGTCAACGCCGTATGCCCCGGTCTTGTTTTGACTGAGCGAATCGTGAACCGTGGGTTTGGGCCCGCAGAGAAGGAGCTGCGCACGCGCGTGCTGGAACAGCGGTTTGCTCAGCCGGAAGAAGTGGCGCACGCCATTGCTTTCCTTGCTTCGGACGCTGCCTCGTACATCACCGGGGTGACCTTGCCTGTTGATGGCGGGTATGCCGTGCGGTAGTTTTCAGAGCGCTTTCTAGAGGCGAGCCTATCCCGGCCTTTTCGAACTGTCCTCCCCACTGCAATTAGGAGTAGGAGAATCAAATGACCACAGCGTCGCTTACTGCCGATCAAGTCGAGGCCTATCACCGCGACGGTTATCTTTTTCCGCTTACCGCTATGTCCGAAGAGCAGGCTGCCGCCTATCGCGGAAAGCTTGAAGCGCTTGAGGCCAAGTACGGTGACGGGGCGATGCAGATTTTGCGACAAAAGTCGCACTTGGTGCTCACATGGGTGGATGAACTGATCCGTCTTGAACCCGTGCTTGATGTCATCGAAAGCCTGATCGGTCCGGACATTTATTGCTGGTCAACATCCTTCTTTATCAAGAATGCTAAGGATCCGGGTTACATCGCCTGGCACCAGGACGGTCCTTATTCGGGAACACCCGAAGGGGCTGGCGACATTATCACAGCCTGGATCGCACTGACCCCAAGCAACGCTTCGAATGGGTGCTTAAAGGTGGTCGCGGGGTCGCACAAAGAGCTTCTCGAGCATTCCTACACGAAAGATTCGAGCAATATGCTGTCACTGGGGCAGGAGATCGCTGTTGAGGTGGATGAAAAAGACGCTACGCTTCTCGAGCTGAACCCGGGCCAGTTCTCATTGCATCATGAGAAAATTATTCACGGTTCTGCTCCGAATTCCAGTGATGTTCGCCGTGTTGGGCTGGCAGTGCGTTATCTCGCACCCTATATGCGCCCGAATGCAGACCAGCCACCCGCTGATTCTGCATCGTTGGTGCGCGGGGAAGATCGATACAACACATTCCGGCAAGACCCACGTCCGGAAAGCGACTTAAGCCGTGAGTCGGTCACTTATCTGGATAACTTGCTGGTCGCCAAATTTGGCACGCGTTATCGCTGTATAGGTGACGTTGTAGCTTCCGTCTAATCGCGGTGCCGGACTGCACATCAGAACGCTCGTGGGATATTTCTGTGATGCTAAAGTTTGCTGCGACTAATAGCAGCACTATTTGTGCCTACATAAGCATGTATCAGTGTCGCGACAGTGTCCAGTGTCTTGACCCCCATGCGGTTGGTGGTGGGCCGGCCGACGTTCGCGATGTGCAGAGCGCATAAAGCCCTGTAAAACCCCTTCTCGAATCAAGAGGCGCTTACTATGCAGCAGATTGAGGTCGACGACGTGCAGAATGCTTGGGAGCAGGCGCGTCTGGCTCCACTTTGGCTGAGCCCTACCGCACATAAGCCAGTTCCCCCTCCGTTGACCGGACATCAATGGAGCTGGGAAACACTTCGCCCCCTGGCAGAGCTCGCATTTCAAGAAACATCGCCAGCAGCCGTCGAACGCCGAGTGCTGCAAATGATCAGCCCACACGCCGCGTCGCTTACCGATGAGTTCACCGTGGGTAACATTCTGGCCGCGATCCAATGTCTGTTGCCCGGAGAGACTGCTCGGCCGCATCGTCATACGATGAATGCATTGCGTTTCATGCTAGAGGGCGAGGGCGTCATCACCCGGGTTGATGGCAAAGATTGCCCCATGGCGTACGGCGATTTGATTCTCACACCGGGCTGGTGCTGGCACGAACACCACCATGGGGGCGACGCACCTGTACTCTGGCTCGATGTGCTCGATGTGCCACTGCATCTATACATGGGCACCGTCAAGTTTCAACCTGGCCCTATTACCGAGCCCCCGCACACCCTACCCGACGCACTGTTCTCTGTGCCCAATGTCTTGCCCCTTGGTGTTGTTCACGAGTGCGATCACTCGCCTATGTTTCGGTATCCCTATGCGGATGTTGTGGCGGCATTGGAGCATGCGCCCAAGGGCGCCGACGGCACGCGGCGAGTGCGTTACGCAAACCCCTTAAACGGAGGGCCTGCCATGCCCATCCTGGATTGCAGCATGGTGGAGTTTGATCGAGGCGAGGCGACACGCCCGGTCCGCAGCACCGCTAATGCACTGGTCTGCGTGGTAGAGGGGCAGGGGCGCACAACGATTGGCGACGATGTCTTCACTTGGGGTCCGCGCGACATCATTGCCATTCCCCAGAACAACTGGGTGTCTCATCAAGCCGAGTCAGACTCGGCCCGTATGTTCGTCGTATCCGACAGCGACGCATTACAGCGGCTCGGTTTGTTGTGCGAAGAAATACAAAGTGATTCCTAGCCAGAACAATTGACGCAAAGAGCCCGATCCAGTACGACCTGTGGTCGCTGGCCGGACAGACTATTGCGGCGAACGGCTGTCTTGTTTAGGACAATTTATTGAGAACATTGGGAGTACCCATGACTGCGAACGAGTTTGAAAATGTACTGAGCCCCATCCGCATCGCTCATATGCAGGTTCGAAACCGAATCATGCTAACCACCCACAACCCGAAGATGAGCGAAGAGCGGTACTTGGCCTATCTCGAGGAGCGCGTCGCAGGAGGAGTGGGTCTGGTTGGCATCCCAATCCTGCACGAGACGGTCTCAAGCCTCAACTTCGTGAATAGCGGGCGCATGGTGCCCGAGTACGCTGCTGATCCGGATGGGTCGCCCGACCCTGAAAGTGAGGCGGGTGCAGCTTATTACGACGAATTATTGATTCCGCGCTTGCGCGCTCGGGCCGACATCATCCACAAGCACGGAGCCTACTGCTTCGGACAAATTGCAAACCGCGGCTCGATTCGTTTGCCGGATACGCTGCAGGCGATGGTGTCACCCTCGGGTCTGCCGGACGACCAGGTGCGCATTGCGTCGCACGAGATGACCATTGACGAAGTCGAGCGCACCGTTCGGCTCTTCGGTCGGTCGGCAGCGCGCATCAAGAAGGCGGGCGTTGACGGAGCTGAGATTCATGCGACGCACGGTTATCTGGTCGAACAATTCCTGTCTCCCATAACCAACCGCCGCAACGACAAGTACGGTGGCGACGCAGACCGCCGTATGCGCTTCCTGCTGGAAATTATCGAAGAAATCCGGCGCGTCTGTGGTGAGGATTTTCCCATCGGGATGCGGATCAGTGGCTATCAGGATGCAGAGGGCGGACTGAGCACTGACGACATCAAGAAAATCGTTGAGCGTGTCAGTGGCGAACTGGCCTATGTAAACGTCACGGCTGGCACGATTGGAGCCTTGCATAAGGGCGTGTCTCGTCCATACGTTGCATCAAGCTTTATTCCCTCGGGATTCAACGTCCCCGCCGCTTCTCAAATTAAGGAAGTTTGCCAGGCGCCGCTCGTCGTCACTGGACGCATCAACGATCCTTGGCAAATGGAGCGCATCGTTGCGGAGAATCACGCCGACATGATCGGCCTGACCCGTGCGCTGATCGCCGACCCGCACCTGCCACGCAAGATGAAAGAAGGTCAGGCGCAGCATGTACGCAAGTGCGCTGGTATCAACGAATGTCATTTCCCGGATAGAGTCTCGTCCTGTCCTGTTAATCCCGTCGCTGGGCGCGAGCTCGAATTGAAAGCGGGTGTAGCGGAAAAGCGCAAGCGCGTCGTGATTGTTGGAGGTGGTCCAGCCGGTTTGGAAGCGGCCCGCGTAGCTGCTGCACGGGGACACGAAGTGACGTTGCTCGAAAAGCAAGGGCAGCTAGGGGGCAATATCAAGCTACTCGCGCGTGACCCTTCCCGTAAGGAAATGGCCGGCTTTGTAGACACGCTGGTCCGGGAGGTCAACGAGCTGGGTGTCAAGGTATTGTTGAACACCGAAGCCACGCCTGAAATCATTGCAGAGCATAAGCCGGATGCGACTGTCATCGCCGTAGGCTCGGCGCCTTACGTTCCCGAAATTGCCGGCGTTGAGCGGGCTCGCGTCTTTAACCCTATCGAAATCCTCGATAACCCCGAGGGCATTGGTAATCGTGTTCTCGTGGTCGGCGGATTGAACGATCACTTGCCTCCCGTGTTGGCAGCTTTGTACTTGGCCGATCAGGGTAAAGAAGTGACCTTGCTTTCGGAAAACATGAGTGTTGGCATGGGGCTGGAGTGGTCCATCCTACATTTCCTGACGAAGCGTCTACTCGAAAAGAATGTACGCATGATGACGCTGACCGAGCTCTACGAGGCTGGTTTAGTACCTATCGTGCGCAATGTCTTTACAAAGCAGATCAGTGAGCTCGAGCCGGTCGATAGCATCGTGTTCGCTCAAGGCAACCGTCCGCGGGAGTTCCCGGAGCTCTCAGCCGATGTCTGCGGTGAAATCTACAAGATTGGCGACTGTCTCGCGCCGCGCCGCTTACTGCACGCCACGCTTGACGGTGCGCGGATCGGGGTGCGTCTGTAAGGAAACTTTGCTATGCGTATTTGCTGGTTCAATGATAATAAGCTCGGAATGGTCGATGGTAACGTCGTACATGACGTAACCGCTGCGCTGTCGGTGCTTCCGACGGCGCGCTACCCCGGTCCGCGCTATGACCTGTTAGTGGCGCACCTCGATGAGGTTTGTGCGGAGATTGTGCGCATTGCCGGCTCTGCGGCTACTTATCGGGTGGAAGAGGTTCAGTTCCTTAGCCCGGTGGCGCAGCCTGGCAAAATTATCGGGGTGCCTGTCAACTACTTGAAACATGTTGAGGAAGCAGCAGCCGACCGTGATACATTCACCGATCGCTACCGCGGCAGCATCGAGGAACAAGGGCTTTTCCTGAAGGCCACGAGCGCACTGGTCGGTTGCAGCGAAGGCGTTAAGGTTCATTTTCCCGATCGGCGAACCGATCACGAGATGGAGCTTGGCGTCGTCATTGGAAAGCAGGCCAAGAATGTGTCGGTAGAGAACGCGCTGGAATACATCGCGGGTTACTCCATTGCCTTGGATATGGTGGTACGTGGCCCGGAAGATCGTTCATTCCGAAAGTCTGTCGATACTTACGCCGTGCTAGGCCCCTGGCTGGTCACCGCCGATGAAATCCAAGATCCTCAGAATCTTGATATTCGTCTTAGTGTGAACGGCGAGCCGCGGCAAGAGTCGAATACGGCTCACATGATTATGGCTATCGCACATCAAATTGCCTGGGCATCGCGCTTTTATACGTTGTGGCCGGGGGACGTCATCATGACCGGAACGTGCGAGGGGGTTGGGCGCGTCGTGCCGGGTGATGTCATGGAGTGTGAGATCGA
This sequence comes from uncultured Pigmentiphaga sp., assembly GCA_964569785.1. Lineage (GTDB taxonomy): Bacteria > Pseudomonadota > Gammaproteobacteria > Burkholderiales > Burkholderiaceae_B > Verticiella. Next base: position 5,973 of record CAZMVM010000085.1, read on the forward strand.
CCAGGTAGGCGTCATGCGAGTGCCGGTTAGTGCCGCTTAATCCGCATTTGTCCTAAGGTAATTGTGCCAACCAGGTGCATGGTTCGCTTTTTGAATGATGCTTTTGGTTGGCCTATTGTTTAGTTATTTTGGCCAGGGTTCGCTCGTGTCCGGCCAGCCAAAATTCAAATGAATATCTAGATGATCGAAACGATAAAAATTAAAGCCAAAAATAAGGACGTAAAGTAATAGAAACTTAATAAAGGTCTGCATATTACTGTTATTTAAATTCTTATATGCAGTATAATTTAAGCGTTTAAAATTTCTATATGAAGGACATTAAAGCTCCAAATATATAAACCAAGTTGTTTCGGTTGTTGGTATCTTTCATGACTAAGCAAAATAATGGGCGAAACCATTTGATGGGGCATATAACGCGGGCGCGTTGGGCTCATCATTAATGTTTAGTTATATAAACGCTTAATGCCTTTCGGCTTATTTCTAGTAGGGTGGCAGGGTTCAAGTAGTTCTGTTCTTATTTCCTTCTGCGTGCTCATGTTGAATGTTGCACGATAGTCCTTGTGTCGCTGGTAAGGTATGGGCGCTCAGCGAGGTTGTCGGCAGCATTTGGGTTAGAGGCACTACTGTAGATCCGTCTGCGATTGTGCTTATGGTCGCGCGACAGCAAACAATGTTCGCGGGCGGAGTTCTTTGCTTGCTGGTGCTCGCTTGCAGCGGACAACGGCAAGAATGTAAGTCTTGAGGCACTTCACGATAAACGAGGTGCTTCGTCAGTCATCACGAGGAGACGTACATGCGTTGGCATAGACGTGCATTGGTCAAGCTGACCGCAATGCTGGGGGTAACGTGTGCGGTGTTGGGAGGAGCCAATGCGGCCGCACAAGAGAATTGGCCAAACCGGCCCATTACCATCGTGGTGGGGTTTCAGGCTGGAGCCAGCACAGACACCCTCGCTCGACTGATTGCGGACAAGCTCAGCAGCAGCTTGGGGCAATCGGTTATCGTAGAGAACCGCGCTGGCGCGAGCGGCATGTTAGCCATGCGTCACGTGGCGGATCAACCCGGCGACGGTTACACGTTTTTGTTCGGGCCAAACACGATCGTTATTTCACCGCATCTGTTGCCCAATTCCGAGGGCTTGCTCGATCGCCTTACCGGTGTAGCGCAGGTCTCCAAGGCCACATTGGTGGTCGCCACCAGCCCGAATGCGCTGCCGGTCAAGAGTATTTCCGAGTTGACCGAACTGGTCAAGAACAAGCCGGGCGTTAGCTACGGCACGGCGGGCATCGGCACGCCGCAGCACATCGCGGGGGAACTGTATCAACGCGCCGCCGATATCGACCTTACCCATATCGCCTACCGCGGTACAGCTCCGGCGATCACCGATCTTATTGGGGGCCATGTCGATCTCGTGTTCAGCTCGCTTAACGCGGTGATGCCCTTCCTCGAATCAGGGCGCGTATTGCCGCTGGCGGTACTGGATGTTGCTCGCAGCCCCGTGTTGCCGGATGTGCCTTCCATGAAAGAGCTAGGCTATGAAGGGGTCGAGATTTCTGGCTGGCAGGGCCTGCTGGCGCCGGCTGGAACACCGGCGGAAATCATCGAGCGGGTGAACAAAGAAATTAACATCATCATGCAGCACCCTGAAATCCAGGAGGCACTCACAACGCAGGGCGAACGACCCTTGCAGTCGAACCCCGAGGAGTTCACGGCGCTGCTCAAAGCCGAGTATGAAACCTACGGCCGGTTGATCGACGAATTTCAAATTACGCCCGAGTAACAGTTGGCAGGCGCAGGCAGCACTTGCTGCTTGCGGCCTTGGTTGCTCGTTAGCGAGTACGACATCGGCGAAGTGCGGCGCTGCTTGGGTGGCGCCGTTCTGCTTTTGGGGGAAAATGAATGGTACGTTACGATATACAACGAGCCCGTGCCCCTGAGTTCACAGCCTTTTGCCGTCACGGTATGCGTTCGTACTCACGACAAGGGGCACGGCGGTCAGATGAATCGGCGTGTTGAAATACGGAGCGGCTGCATGGATAAGCACGCCTTCTCCATAGAACGACAATGAAGGACACTAAAAAACGCTCGCTCGAATCACTCGCACCATTGGACGAAGCCAATGGCGAGTCCACATTCGAGCCGATGAACCACCCCGGCCACTTGGTGCGTCGTTTGCACCAAATCTGCGTGGCGGTATTTTTGGACGCAGCAAAAGACTACAACCTCACCCACGTTCAGTTCGCTGCCTTGATGGCCGTGCAGCGATTCCCGGGAATCGATCAAACGCGCATGGGTAAACTGATTGCGCTTGACCGGCAAACTACCAGCAATGTCTTAACCCGACTTGCCGATAAAGGTCTGGTTGAGCGCCGACGCAAAGATAAGCGCACCAATGCCCTCTACCTTACCGGTGGCGGTCGAGCTTTGATCGATGCAATGCAATCCCGCATTCAGGGCATCGACGACGTCATTCTGCAGCCACTCTCTCACTCTGAGCGTCACACGTTCATGACGCTGCTTAAGAAGCTGGTAGGCGATAACAACGAGCTTAGCAGAGCGCCGCTGGTGCCCATCGAACAATTAACCGAAAATGGCGGTATGCCGCTTGCCGATCACGGTAAACAGTCAGACAAGCAGGGTGCAAATAAAATTGCGCGCTCAGCAGCGAAAAAAACCGCTCGCGTTTCAACTCGCGCCGAGAAAGATACCAAGTCCTAGGTGCCGGCTGCCCTTCTGGCGGTGTGTTGCTACGTCTTTGTGAACTGAAGTCTGTGAGGTTACCAAGGCGTCGGGGTCGCTCTCGGCATGCATGCGCGCAGGCAAGCTCCCGCGAAAGGGGTCAACAGTACGGCACTTACGTTTTAGTGTTGCCTCGACCTGGCGTAGTATCCCGGTGACCGCGGCGCGTTGCCCGTGGATGTGCTCGGTCGTAAACTGCGGCCAGGTGTTGAAAATCGAGCCGTGTATAGATTTGCGTCGAGGAAATGCTGGCATGCCCAAGCATTTCCTGCACGGCACGTAAGTCCTGTGCCGATTGCAAGACGTGGCTGGCAAAACTGTGGCGCAACATGTGTGGGTGCACGTGCGCAGCAAGCCCGGCACGTTGTGCCCAGCGTTTGAGCTGCTGTTGTACGGTGCGGGGAGCAATCCGTCGACCACGAGTTCCAACGAATAAAGCGGGTTCGTCAGGTTCGCGCACTAGAGCGGCGCGCACCTCTAGCCATTGCCTCAGTGCTTCGCACGCAGGAGCTCCAACGGGCACGGTGCGCTGCTTCCTGCCTTTTCCCAGCACGTAAACCTCTGCTTCGTTCAGGTGAAGCCACCCACGTGATTCGTAGCCTTCACGCCGAAGGTAATGCGTGTCGAGTCCGATCAGTTCAGAGAGTCGCAATCCGCTGGAGTAAAGAAGCTCGAACATCGCGCGGTCGCGGATAGCCACGAGATCGAGCTCTTCAGATCGGGTGCTGGATGCAGGTGACTCCAGAAGCGCCATCGTTTGATCAACCGAAAGCGCTTTGGGCAACGGGCGACTCGCGCGTGGCGCACGGACACCGTCAGCGGGGTTTACTGATAAACGCTCACGTTGGATCCACCACCGAAAAAAACTGCGCCATGAAGATAGCATGCGCGACAACGATCTGGGGTGCACCCCGGCGGCATGGAATCGGCTCAGGATACGACGCAAGTCATGGGCGGTGATCTTATTGAGAGGTTTGTCAGGACATTCTTCAACAAGCCGCATCATGTCGCGGCGGTAAGCCGCGAGGGTGTGTCCCGAATATCGTCTAACGGTGGCAAGTTCCGCCAGCCAGCGAGATACTTCCGGCGGAAGAGAGGGCGCATCAGATGGCAGGTCGGTCATAGGCGTCCGTTGACGAATGCGAGAGTTCTTTCTTTCCGCAGCCAATGCTCTACAGTAAACGGGATAACGCTGCCGCAGCGAGGTTACCGATTTGCTGCAGAAAATCAGTGTTCATATCGCCTCGAAAGCGCTCCGGGTCGGGGGAACCGAGAGCTAGCAAACCAAAGGTACGACCTCGTTGCGCGGTACGCAGGGGGAGCAGTGCCATGGACGCCGGCGGCTGAGTAAACCACGGCGTTACAGAAACCTCAGGGTTCGGCCCGCAGTAGGGCGTTGAAAGGCCTTCTGTGTAAGTGATGATCTCGTCGCTGACCCCTTGCGACCATGTGGGCTCGGTGTCAAGTTCAGCATGCCACAAACGCAACCTTGCTTCAGGAACATTAAACGTCTTTTCCAGGCCTTCGGTTACCAGTCGCGGCAAGTCAAGAGCGTCCTTCGCACTCAGTAACTGCAAGCTCCATTCGTGGGTGGCCGTAATGATGCGTTGGTTGTCCTGCGCGTTGTACTTGAGCGTCGCCAATTGGCGCTCAAGTACGTTGGCCCGCTCTCTTAAGGTAAGCACCTGTCGTTCGCCGAGCGAAATTGTGCGGCTTGCGTAGGGGTGCGGCACCAGCAAGTTGGCGAAAACTTCGGCATGGGTATCAAAGAACTCGGGATTGCGTTGCAGGAACTCAGCAACCTCAGCAGCATCAAGAGAAGGTGTTGCGTGCATTGTGCTCAAAAGTTGAATTGCCGAACCCCCTGGGGGGCGAATAAATAAAGCGGCCTAGGCAGGAAGCCACCGAAGATCTACGTTGTCCAGCACCGATAGCGGGATAGTACCCTCGAACACGACGGCGGTGGGCCCAATCATGCGCAATAGGGTGCCGTCCCACGAAACCGTTAGTTCACCCCCAAGCGTTTCTACGCGAACCGGCGATTGCAGCAGACCGCGTCGCATGTCCGTGAGGGCAGCCGCGCACGCGCCTGTGCCACACGAGAGCGTTTCTCCCACGCCGCGCTCGTATACCCGTACCCGTATGGAATGGCGATCCACAATCTGCATGAAACCGGCGTTGACCCGGCGGGCGAACCGTGGATGACCTTCGATCGCCGGACCAAGGCTCGCGACGGGAGCGGTCTCGATATTGTCGACCACCGTTACTGCATGCGGGTTGGAAATGCTTACTACCGAAATCCAGGTGGCCGGAAAAGTGTCGAGTTCCCAGAGAGTGTCGTCGCCTTCCGGGCGGGATCGTAAGCCCGCATGATCGAACTCAACACGTTCGGGTTCGAAGGAGGCGGTGCCCATTTCCACGGATACGCGACCTTGCTCCAGCGCTTTTAAAGTGACAACTTCGGAGCCGATTTGTGCGCGGATGGGGTTACGGGCCGTGAGACCACGTTCGTGGACGAAACGAATGAAACAACGAGCGCCATTGCCACAGTGTTCGGCTTCAGTGCCGTCAGCGTTAAAAATGCGGTACCGAAAATCGGCAGAGGGATCGGTCGCCGGCTCGACCACAATCACTTGATCAGCGCCGACACCAAGACGCCGATGGGCGATTGCCCGAATGCGGTTGGGCGTAAGCTCAAATGTTTGGGTCACGCCATCGAGCATCACGAAGTCGTTTCCGGCACCGTGCATCTTGGTAAACGTGATCAGCATGTTCCGTCCTTTATGGCGTGAATCTGTAGTTAGCGCAGTTGTCAATCGTAAAGGTCAGGGCAACCTTCCGGCTGCGTTTTGAAGCGTTTGTGCACCCAATGGTATTGGCTCGGGGCTACCCGTATCCAGGTTTCAATTTCGCGGTTAAGCCGGGCAGTGGCATTGGTAAGATCAGCATCACCGGGAAAGTCACCGAGGGGTTGGTGTACTCGTGTGGTGTAAAGGCCAGACACCGGGTCACGATAAGTAAGCACCGGCAGTATTCGAGCGCGCCAGTTGCGCGCTAGCTGAGCAGGCGTGGTCACCGTGGCTGCCAGAACACCGAAAAAAGGCACAAACACCGAACTGCGTCGTCCAAAGTCCATGTCGGGCAAATAGTATATGGGGAGCCCCTCCCGCATATACCGTATTATGCGCCGCAATCCTTCTCGGCGGCTGACGAGACGAATGTCATTGAAGCGGGTACGTCCCTTTCGAAGCAAAGCGTCAAACCCGGGATGACTCTGCACCTGATACATCGACGCAGCAGGCCCCTCGAGTGACAAGCGGGTCGCGCCGGCGTCGAGGCCTATGAAATGGGGGGCGAGCAAAATGACGGGCCCTTCACGCAGGGCCTCCTCCAGGTGATGAAAGCCTTCCAGGTGAACCAGCGCCCGTATCTGGTCTTCACTGCCATACCAAAGAATAGCCCGGTCGATAATCGACTGAGCCAGCTCTTCGAAGTGGCGCTTGCCTAAACGCCGCTGCTCGCGTTGCGATAACTCGGGAAAGCAGAGCTCAATATTGCGTAAAGCGATGCGGCGACGCCGCCGAACCAGCGGCCATGCCAAGGTACCTAGGGTTCGACCAATACGAGCGCGTGTTTGCGGCGAACGTCGCGCCAACCATCTGAACAGGTGCTCGGTGAGCTTTACTGCCAGTGTCATGGCGCTTTGTACCGGTTATAACTCCACAAGTATTGGTGTGGGCACAAACGTATTAAATTTTCCATAATTGTATTCACCCATGCCGCTTGCTCCGCAGGCGAAGCGGGGGCAGGGCATTCTACTGCTTGGAAATGCAGGTGCCAGCCTTTCCCGGCTGGCAGCCGCTCACAAGCAACACCAATGACTGTCACCCCCGGCTGACGTGCAAGCCGGGCGGGCAGTGTAACCGTATAGGCGTCACGACCAAAGAAGGGAGCCCAAGCTCCTTCGCCGGGGCCAGGCACTTGGTCGGGCAAAATACCGACCAGTTCACCGTGGCGCAGGGCGCGCAACAGCTGTCGCACGCCCTGTAAATTTGCTGGGGCAGTACGCACGCCCGAACGGGCACGCGCTTGTTCGACCAAGGGTCGCAAGAGCGCTTGCCGCGGTTCTCGAAACAGCACCGTGATCGGCCCTAGACGGGCGCCGTAGCGGGCGGATATCTCGAACCCTCCCAAATGGGGGGTGAGGAAAAGGATGGGGTTTCCGGCCGCCCGTGCCTTCTGATAAATTTCCAGCCCCGAGCAACTTACTCTTTGCAGGGCATCTTCGGTTCTGAACCAGACCCACGCCAGCTCTAGCATGGCGGCTCCGGCTTCCGCCGCGGCGCGACGGGCGAATGTCGCCGAGGAATAGCCAGCTTGGGCAGCGTGTTTCTGCAGCCGTTCGCGATATCGCCCGGGCAGGGCATAGACTACCAGCCCAAGGAAGCGGCCGATTGCCTGAAGCCAGGCTAGAGGCAGTCGCGCAAGCAGGCGCAAGATCAGTGCAAGCATTAATACTCGGTCAGTAATTAGCGCCTCGTGTGCAGACCAGGGTAGTTAGCTGCAGCACGCGCACAACGCAGCAAGCAGGCTGCGCCCGAAAATGTTAGATTTTCGCCTAAAATGACGACGGCCGCCGAGTTAACCGACAACTTGCGGGGCGGCCATGCCCGTGGGGCTGCTTTCAACCGCTAAAGCGTCGCTGCCAGGTTCAAGTCCGAAGTCCTTGCAAAAGTTCGGATACCATGCGCAAGGCGCTTACCCCCATCGCTGCCAACTTTTGCAAGGAAGAATTGCGTGGCTGAACTAAACGAATATCTCTTCACCTCGGAATCGGTTTCCGAAGGTCACCCCGACAAGGTGGCCGATCAAATCTCCGACGCCATTCTGGATGCAATTCTCGAGCAGGATCCCACTGCGCGGGTTGCTGCGGAAACCCTTTGCAACACCGGTCTGGTCGTACTGGCGGGGGAAATCACCACATCTGCCAACGTCGACTACATCCAGGTCGCGCGCGAAACCATTCGCCGCATCGGGTACGACAACACGGAGTTCGGCATCGACTACAAGGGGTGCGCTGTATTGGTCGCCTACGACAAGCAGTCGCCCGACATCGCCCAGGGGGTCGACTGCAGCCTGGACGACGAGCTCGAGCAGGGCGCGGGCGACCAGGGTCTCATGTTCGGCTACGCCTGCGACGAAACCGTCGACCTCATGCCCGCCCCCATCTGGTATTCCCACCGCCTGGTGCAACGCCAGAGCGAACTGCGTCGTGACGGCCGACTGCCCTGGCTGCGTCCTGACGCGAAGTCGCAGGTCACTTTCCGGTATGTCGATGGCAAACCGGTGGAAGTCGACACCGTGGTGCTGTCCACCCAGCATGCGCCCGAGGTCAGCCTCAGCACCATCCGCGAAGCTGTCATCGAAGACGTCATCAAGAAGTGCATTCCCGACGGCCTGCTCACGTCGAAGACCCGTTACCTCGTGAACCCCACTGGGCGCTTCGTCATCGGCGGGCCGCAGGGCGATGCCGGCCTGACCGGGCGCAAGATCATCGTTGACACCTATGGTGGAGCATGCCCGCACGGTGGTGGAGCGTTCTCGGGCAAGGATCCTACCAAGGTCGATCGTTCCGGTGCCTACGCCGCGCGTTACGTGGCCAAGAACA
>CAZMVM010000086.1:0-14217 GCA_964569785.1 uncultured Pigmentiphaga sp.
GGAGAAGCTGAGGAGGCGCTGGTCGTGATTGTTCTTTTTGCGGTCGGCGAATGGCTGGAAAGCGTGGCCGCGGTCCGCGCACGCAAAGGGATCGAGTCGCTCATCAAAGTCATGCCGCGCCAGGCCATACGAGTGCTGCCCTCGGGTGCGACGGAAACGGTGCTCATCGATGCACTCGCAATCAATGATCGAGTACTCGTACGGCCGGGAGATCGGATTCCTTCCGACGGTGTCATATTGGAGGGCGAGTCCGAGGTTAATCAAGCCCCTATCACCGGGGAATCCACACCCATCCTCATGAAACCAGGTGCCCGAGTCCTAGCGGGTTCCATCAACCTGCGGGGCGAGCTAATGGTTCGCATCACGCGCACTGCCACCGACAACACGATCGCTCGCATCATCCACAAGGTCGAAGAAGCGCAGGCGTCGAAAGCGCCGACGGCGCGCATGATCGATCGCTTCTCACACTGGTACACACCCAGTGCGATGGCAGTCGCGGCACTGATCATGGTCACACCGCCACTCGCCGCCGGAGCCGATTGGATGACTTGGTTGTACCGGGGTTTGGCGACTTTGTTAATTGCCTGCCCCTGTGCTTTGTTGATCTCCACACCCGCAGCCATTGCGTCTGGCCTGGCTTCGGGCGCCCGTCAAGGCCTTTTGATCAAAGGCGGGGCCGCTTTGGAAACTCTGGGTAAAGTTAAAAGGGTCGCGTTCGATAAGACGGGAACTCTCACTCGGGGGCACCCTCGAGTCACCGACGTGGTCGTGTATGCAGGAACTGAAGACGACGTGCTCGCACGGGCCGCTGCCGCCGGACGTCAGGCAAATCACCCGCTCGGGTTCGCCATCGCGCATGCGGCGAGCCAACGTGGACTTACTATTCCGGCGACTGACGGCAGTGTTCGGGTTATTCCAGGTAGGGCAGCTATCGCGCGCCTGAACGATGAATGCATCTCGATAGGATCGCCACGCTACGCTTCAGAAGTCGCAGAGCTTACCGATGACATGCGTAAACGTATCGCGTCATTGGAGGACGAGTGCAAAACCGTGGTAGTACTCATGGCTGCAAAGCATGCTGGCAGTACACCTGCAGCTAGATGTGAAGGCCTAATTGCCCTGCGGGACGAATTGCGAGTCGACGCCGTCGCTGGCGTAACAGCGCTGAAGCACTTGGGGCTAAACGTAGTGGTGCTATCTGGTGACAACTGCCGCGCCGTGAGCGCGATGGCGGTGCAACTCGGTGTGGAAGCTCAGGCCAATCTGCTGCCAAACGCAAAGCTAGCCCACATCGAGAAGCTTAAACACGACGGCGCGGTTGCCATGGTGGGCGACGGTATCAACGACGCGCCGGCACTAGCCGCCGCCTCGGTTGGCATTGCAATGGGCGGCGGCACGAATGTGGCCCTGGACACCGCTGATGCCGCGCTGTTGCGCGATCGAGTGCTTGGTGTTGCGGAACTGGTTGCCCTTTCCCGCACTACGCTTGCCAACATACGAGAAAACATCGCCCTGGCGCTCGGTTTGAAAGCCGTTTTTCTGTGCACCACGTTGCTTGGGGTAACCACGCTGTGGATGGCCATATTGGCGGATACCGGCGCAACCGTTCTAGTGACCGCGAACGCCCTTCGCTTGCTGGCCTATCAACCACAAAAGCACCTTGCAATTGGTCATAGAGGACGATAACTGCGCAGGGCTAGTACGGAACCATTAGCCACAGGCAAGACAAATCTGCTCAATGTGTCGAAAGTCTGTGCCGCAACATCCCCCTAAAATGCGCAATGTTGGAAAGTTTGCCTTCAGGCGGCGGTAATCCTCGCCTAATGCAACGGGATCGCCAGCATCGAGCTCTGTTGCTTCATCGAGGTCGGCATGACTCTTGGACGACGCGTTCGCTCGTACGCCAAGAATCCTTTCGACCCACTTCTCGCCTTGTTGCAGGCTACGCTCAAAATGCGCTGGATGCGCACAGTTAATCATGTAATAGAGCGGCGCGCCGTCCGTTGCCTCATCGGTGAGTTCGATCGCAGCCCGCAAGCTATTGCCATCAGCCAAGTATCCGTCCGTCTCCACCGTGAATGAAATGGCGCAGGGCAACTGATGGGCTTGGGCCGCATGGGTGATCCCAATGGCTTCATTCACCGTATTCATGGTGGTTGCAGTCACCATGTCGACCTCTGAGTCGGCGAAGACGCCCGCTTGAAATGCATGGTAGGCAGCCGCTTGCGCGGGGTCCATGCGCCCAGCCTTATAGCCATCGCCGCGTGGCCCAATGACACCATTAATAACGATTCGGCTTGTGGTGCCGCCCCAAGCTTCGCGAAGTTGAACGCATAAATCAACTGCAGCCGTGTTCACTTCCTTCAACCTAGACAGGTTGAAACCCAAACGCTGAGCCCAGTCGGGGTTGGCACGCCAGGTGGCAGTGTCAAGTACGAAGCCGGTACCGTGTTGACGTGCAAGTGCGAGAAAGCGCTCGTAGTATCGAGTTAACTGTTGGCGACCTTCCGAGGATGTGAGCAGCACGAAGGACGCGAAATGTGGCAGTTCTACCTGCTGTAAGAAAATTAATGATGTCTCCATGCCGCCATCGGTAATAAACAAGCCGCCTGCCATCTGCGGCAAGTTATGCCGGTATCGAATGCTGGCACGTCGCGTTTGGCCTTCGCTAGAAATCGTGTCTGCTATTGTTGGGCTATTCTTTACAAACATGGGAATGCCTCCTTGGAGCTGCTACATGAATCACGTGAAGCCCATTCTGCCAAGGCAGCGCCCGCCTATCTAGCGGGTTTGTGGTACAGCTAGCGCCTCGGATAAAACCGCTGATAAATCAATCGTTTACAAATTTATTTCGAGAGCACGCTGTCTGCGATATCATGGAAACCGCACTCATAGTCCCGTTTTCGGAGGCACCCCATGCGCAAAGGCGACGCTACACGCAGGCGCATACTCGACATCGCGCAAGCCTCGGTTCTGGAAAAAGGCTTCGGCGCGACCTCAATCGAAGAAGTTATTGCCGCGGCAGGCATTACCAAGAGCGGTTTTTTCTATCACTTTCGCGATAAGAACGAACTGGCCTACGCCCTGCTTAACCGCTATATCGAAGAGGATGCACGCATACTCGATGAAGTGTTTGGACGAGCCAAGGCGTTATGCGACGATCCCTTGCAGTCGTTTCTTATCGGCTTTAAGCTGCTTGCCGAAGTCTTTGCCGACCTGCCGGGTGGACACCCGGGTTGCATGATCGCTTCCATCTGCTACGAAGAGCGGCTTTTTGATCGTCGTGTCATTGCGTTGAACCGCAAAGCGGTGGAAGCGGTAAATGCCAAGTTTCGGGCCCACCTACAAGCCATTGCGCTCGCCTATCCACCTCAAGAACCGATCGACTTGGACGCTTTGGCGGAAATGGCCTCCTGCATTATTGACGGCGGCATTATTATGTCGAAGGTGATGGGCGACCCCAACCGTTTGGTACAACAAATTCTCGCTTACCATGCGCTCATCAAACAACACTTCTCCCCGGCGCGTTACGTCGACACAATCATCCCTCGCAGTGGCGAGCAAAATCAGGCGTTCAGAGTGTCGACGCATGAGCCAGTGACAAAAGGCGAGCCTAAAAATGTTCGATGATTCCGCCCAACACCAGGCCATTTCCTTGATAGCGCCAACAAGCGCCCATAGAAGAACGTGTTGTAGACCTTCCTTCTTAAGCGACTCTCGGACAACACCTAAGCCTTGATACAAAATAATTAACTGGAAAACGACCCCGACTTCTCTCCGAGAGAAGCTTAAGAAATGGCCAGTCGTTTGCGCTCAAGTGCGATCACGCGTAAAGACGCTTCGATGTCGGGATTCGTATCGATATTATTTATCGGTACAAATTAAATTTGACCAATGCATGTCAGCTCAAGCTCATGGGCGCGTTTCTTTTAAGACGGCGCGAGAACGGGGTAACGCTTGAAAGACCACCTATGTCAGCAGACCCTTCTGCCTTTGTACCGCATGCGTCGCAACGGCCTGGTCGCACCGGCGCTGGCGTTCAGCGTGTCCCAGAATAGCCCCCGGAAACGAGTGAATGGTCGCCTTAGTGGTGTTACCGGGCCATCGACTGCCGCCTGAGCTATCATCCTTCGCAAGAGCGCGGTGCCTATGACCCGCAAACGATTCCGCAACTTGACCCGATGCAAGGAATGAGCGCATGAACGGTGCGATGAGCTTAGTGAAGACACTGCTCGCGGCAGGCGTCGACACCTGCTTTGCCAACCCCGGAACGAGCGAGATGCATTTCGTGGCTGCCCTGGACGAAGTGCCTGAGATGCAATGCGTACTCGGGCTGCAGGAGAACGTCGTCACCGGCATGGCAGACGGCTATTATCGAATTGCACGCAAACCGGCGTGCACTTTACTTCACTGCGGGCCCGGCCTTGCAAATGGTATGGGTAACCTGCACAACGCACGTCGTGCTCGAAGCGGGATCGTAAACATCGTGGGCGACCAAGCAACCTATCATCGCCCGTATGATGCGCCCCTAACCGCTGACACGATTGGCATGGCCCAAACCGTCTCGGCCTGGGTGCGCACCAGTACTCGAACCGCTCAGCTTGGCCGTGACGCCGCCGAAGCTGTAAGCGCCGCACGCACGTTTCCCGGGCAAATTGCTACCCTGGTGCTGCCGGCCGACGTATCTTGGTCTGAGGGTGGCGAGATTGGCCTGCCCATCGACCCCACCACACCGCCTCCGATCGATAACAACGCCATTGACAGTACCGCGCGTATCTTGCGCCGTCAGCCCAGCCAGACGTTGATTTTACTAGGCGGGCCTGCCACCTTGGCCGAGTCTCAAGAGCTCGCTTGGCGCGTGGCGGCTGCCACGGGGGCTCATGTGATGGCCGACTTCGTGATTGGACACATCGCGCGCGGCCGGGGTCGCTTGCAATTGGAGCGCGTGCCCTACGCCATGGACGTTGCCATCAAAACCTTGGCACCGTTCAAGCACATTGTCTTGGTCAATGCTCGGCCACCCGTGGGTTTTTTCGCTTACCCCGATATGCCTTCGATTCAGCACGCGCCCGACGCGCAAATACATGTGCTTTCCCGCCCCGACCAAGATCCGGTTGAGGCGCTACAAGCCTTGGTCGATACACTGAAGGCTCCCCCGGTGGGTATTCCCGATCCAGGGCCTCAGCCGGAGCCTGCCAGTGGCCCACCCACGCCCGAAACCGTGGCACAAACCGTGGCCGCCTTGATGCCCGAGGGGGCCATCGTGTCAGATGAAAGTATTTCCTACGGGCGCGGATTCTACCCATTCACCCACGCCGCCCCGCCTCATGACTGGCTGCATTTGGCCGGTGGAGCTATCGGCGACGGCATGCCTGTCGCCACCGGTGCCGCCGTGGGTGCTCATAAAGCTCGACGAGTCATCAACTTGCAAGCCGACGGGTCGGCCATGTACTCGTTGCAAGCGCTTTGGACGCAGGCTCATGAAAGGTTGCCTGTGACCACCATTATTCTCAGCAACCGTAAATACAATATCCTGATCAACGAATATGTCAGCGTGGGTGCTGCCCCCGGAACCAACGCGTTAAAGCTGTTCGACTTGAACAATCCCTCGATCGACTGGGTGGCGGTTGCTAACGGTATGGGCGTAGAAGCTGCGCGTGCAACCACGCTGGATCAGCTGGCCGATTTAATGAAAGCAAGCTTCACCACGCAGGCACCTTTTCTGATTGAGTTACTCGTATGAGTAGAACGCCGAAAACTTGAGCAAGTAGCGAGACAGTATTTGTGTCTTCGTTTTTCGCACGGGAGCGTGAAGCTTGAGCGCAGTATTTTTACTGCGGGCGTCGGCCTATCCTGGAGCCCACGCCCGTCCTTTGGCTACGCTCTCACTTTAAGTTTGCTAGAGCGCCACTTCATGCCTTGCGATACAGTTCGCTTCCGCCCTGCATGAACTCTTTCGCCTTTTCGACCATTCCCTGTGCGAGCACTTCCTCCTCGGTCACTCCCAGTTTATTTGCATAATCTCGAACGTCCTGCGTAATTTTCATGCTGCAAAAGTGTGGCCCGCACATTGAACAAAAATGGGCAAGCTTCATTGAGTCCTTGGGTAAGGTTTCATCGTGAAATGCGCGCGCTGTATCAGGATCCAAGCCCAAGTTGAACTGATCTTCCCACCGAAACTCGAATCGGGCTTTGGACAACGCGTTATCTCGCATGGCCGCATCCGGATGTCCCTTTGCAAGGTCTGCCGCGTGCGCTGCAATCTTGTAGGTGATGATGCCTGTTTTGACATCGTCCTTGTTGGGTAATCCCAGGTGCTCTTTGGGGGTTACATAACACAGCATTGCCGTGCCATACCATGCGATCAGGGCAGCACCAATGCCGGACGTGATGTGATCGTACCCCGGAGCGATATCTGTCGTAAGTGGACCTAGCGTGTAAAAAGGCGCCTCGTCGCAGTGTTCCAACTGCAGATCCATATTCTCCCGGATCATGTGCATAGGCACGTGACCAGGCCCCTCAACCATGACCTGAACATCGTGCTGCCAGGCAATACGAGTCAACTCACCTAAAGTCTTAAGCTCGGCAAACTGTGCCTCATCGTTGGCATCATGGATGGAGCCCGGCCGCAGCCCATCGCCCAGCGAGAAAGCGACGTCATAGGCTTTCATGATTTCGCAGAGCTCTTCAAAATGTTCATACAAAAAGTTTTCTTTGTGATGCGCTAAACACCATTTCGCCATAACGGATCCGCCACGAGACACAATTCCGGTCAAGCGATTAGCTGTTAGCGGAATATAGGGCAGACGCACGCCGGCGTGGATGGTGAAGTAGTCGACGCCCTGCTCGGCTTGCTCGACGAGGGTATCGCGGAAAATCTTCCACGTTAACTCTTCAGCGCGGCCCCCGACTTTCTCCAACGCCTGGTAAATCGGAACTGTACCAACAGGTACAGGTGAATTACGCACAATCCACTCCCGCGTTTCATGAATGTTCTTACCTGTGGACAAATCCATAATGGTGTCCGCACCCCAACGGATCGCCCAGGTCATTTTTTCGACTTCTTCTGCGATACTTGAGCCCAGCGCAGAATTGCCAATATTGGCATTCACTTTCACCAGGAAGTTACGGCCAATGATCATGGGCTCGCATTCCGGGTGGTTAATGTTCGCGGGCAGAATGGCCCGGCCGCGAGCAATTTCGTCGCGCACGAACTCAGGCGTGATCTGCGCAGGGATGTGTGCTCCGAATCCTTTCCCTGGGGCCTGGCGCGATAACCGTTCTATCAAGCGTTCGCCTTCCAGACCACGACAGCGTAAAGCTTCGAGATACTCCGCGCGGCGCAGATTCTCCCGAATGGCGACGAACTCCATCTCGGGCGTCACAATCCCCCTGCGGGCATAATGCATTTGAGTCACATTGGCGCCGCGCTTCGCGCGTCTCGGCTTGCGTGCGCCCCCGAAACGCATGGGCGCAAGTGCGGGATCACGAGACCGCTGACGTACGTACTCGCTGCTGGGGCCGTCCAACTCCTCTGAATCGCCACGCTCGGCGATCCAGCGGCTGCGCACCGTGGGCAACCCCTTACGAATGTCGACATTGATCGTCGGATCCGTATAAGGGCCACTCGTATCGTAGACCGTTAGCGGCGGGTTGTACTCGCCGCCAAAAGCAGTTGACGTGGGAGATTGCTCGATTTCGCGAAAAGGCACGCGAATATCTGGCCGACTGCCAGTTACGTAGACTTTGCGCGACTTGGGAAGGGGCTGGATGGCGACCTCATCGACTGAATCGATGGGGGCCTTGAAGATATTGACGTTCACGGGTTGCTCCATTGTGAAAGTGCATGGAGCCGATCGGGAAAGAAGCCCGTCCGGAACGCGTCGTTGCGAAACGACGACAACGTTCCGCAACGGGAAACGCTCCCAGCCTCGGCATTATCCGTACTGGTACGAAGGGACTCTCTCAACCCGCCATGAGTGGCGAGTACCCCTGCGTGCTGGCAAGTATAGCTTGCGGTGCTGTGGTTGACTATGCTTCGGTCAGCCAAGTCGACAGTGCTCGAGGAGATGCAGAGGCTTCAGGCAACGCTTGTCCAGGACTTCGCCAGACGCGATGCGGGCCTCGACACGGGGCACGAGCCGGCAAGCCGGTTCTTTGATCAGGCGCCTGTGTTAGTTTCCCCTAGAACGTCGAGCCACCACGAGCACATCGACAACAACGATGGCGAAGTCGGCAAACGTCGTTCGGCCCCCCAAAGCGGTCGGTGATCTCGGCATAGGCTGCACGGTATTGTTCTATGATGGAAGAGTAGTGATGAATTCTGCTGAGGAATGGATGAAGGCTTCGCCTCATCTTTGGCACTTACTGGGGACATCCGCATCAGTCGATGGGGAGCGTGCATACGATAACGAGTCAAAGGGTGTTTGACATCGCGGCGGCATGAAGTACGCCGCCGATCCTACGAGACGACGCTTATGGCCAATAACAAGTTCACCGTGCTGGTCGACGATAATTATCACTATTCAGATCCTGACGAGCGTTACACGCTGGGTGAGTTTGATACGCTGGAAGCTGCTATTGCCGCCTGCCAAACCATCGTCGATGACTACCTGTTACGCGCCTACGAACCGGGGATGTCAGCACAGGCCCTGTACAGAAGTTACACCATGTTCGGTGATGATCCGTTCATTGTTGGTGCTCCCGAACATGTTCCCTTCTCCGCGTGGGATTATGCCAAGCAGCGATGCGAAGAGCTATGCGGCAAAGAGACCGGGGAGTAATTGTTCCGAACATATGCCATGACGAACTCACAACGCCTGCTGCGCAAAAGCATATTTCCAGTTTTAGCTTTACTGTTACTCGCTGCAAACCTGCGTCCCGCGCTGATTACTGTTGGCCCGCTCGTGGGCAGCATTCAGGATGCCACGGGGCTCTCCGCCGCCGCCATAGGATTGCTCACCAGCCTTCCCATACTCGCTCTGGGTGTCTTTGCTCCACTGGCCAATTTCGGGCGTCGTGTAGGGCTTGAGCGAACGTTAGCGCTCGCCATGTTTGTACTATGTGTGGGCATTCTTATTCGATCTGCGGGGACCACTGCTGCACTCTTCGCGGGCACCCTGATACTTGCAGCAGGTATCGCAGTCGGCAACGTCCTGGTACCCAGCCTCATCAAACGCGATTACCCCGAGCGCATCGGCTTTTACACGACCATCTACGTCTTGTGCCTGGCGCTCACCGCCGCGATAGCCACGGGCTTCGCCGTTCCGTTGGAACGTTTACTACCTGGCGGTTGGCGCAGCGCTTTAGCGATTTGGGCCATACCCGCTGGTCTGGCGGCGCTGGTGTGGGTCGTCAACTCGTTAAAAGCACGCCCATCCCCTGTAGGGGTCGAACAGACTTCCAAGATATCCGTGTGGCGCTCGCCGCTCGCCTGGTTTGTCGCGGCATTCTTAGGCTTGCAATCAACATCGTTCTACGTCGTTGTTTCCTGGTTTCCCAGGGTAATTCAGAGCATTGGCTACGACCCTGCCGTGGCGGCACTATTAGTCACGGGCTTTCAGCTTGTGTCGGTCGCCTCGGGGGCAGCCTTACCGAAATTCCTTGCGCTCCGGGAAGACCAGCGTGCACTCGCGGTGGTCTCTTCATCCACCATCGTGGCAGGGGTGCTGGGCATGCTCCTATACCCTAGCTGGACGATGCTGTGGGTTGCCTTAGCAGGATTCGGCAGCGGTGTCTGCTTCCCCTTGGCGATCGCGTTTATTGGCTTACGTTCGGCCGATCACCATGAAGCTGCATCACTGTCTCTCATGGCCCAAACCATGGGCTATACGTTCGCAGCGGGCGGGCCAGTGTTGTTTGGACTTGCGTACGACCTTTCAGGCGGATGGAGCGTTCCGCTCCTCGGTTTGGTGATATGTGCCCTACTTCAAGCGCTTACTGGGTACAAAGCCGGCCAAAAGCGGACGGTGTCTGAGCCAAAGCCTGGTCTGAGCCAGAGCCTGCAACGTTAGACCCTCAACTGAAAATGTCCGGCGTTCCTGCGCGGTCGACGACGGTGACTGCTCCGCCCTCTTCCGCATCTCGGAATCACGGACCCCAACCGAGAGGTCACCGAAGAAATAGCTTTTGAGTCGGATAACCCTGCATACGCCGGTGCGATGCTCGTGACGACTCGACTGAAGCCGGTTGGCAACGCCACAGAAGTTTCAATCGTTGCCACAAATGTACCTGCAGGGATCGAACAAGACGCCCAGATTGCCGCTCTGAACTCAACGTTGACGAACCTGGAGCGGTTTGTACGGCAGCAATGATGCACCTGCGGGTAGACGCCAGCATCTTATTCACCGCCATGAGTCAAGAAACAGACAGGGGCTTTAGCGCGAACGAGCAACGCGCTGCTTAGGGCGTCCCCCGAGGCGCAGTCGCAACGTCGACGGCGCGTGCTCCCTTAGGCGATCAACTTGGTGTACAAAACGTCGTGATCCAGCACACGGTGATTCTTGTCCGTAACCCGCATCGCGTCCGCTGAGATCTCGTCAATGACGACCACTTGGCCATCAACAAGCCCCATCTCTATCTTCATGTCGATCAAGGTCAGTCCCTTGGCGCGCAAGTCCTCCTCGACGATGCGGCACACGCGACGCGTCAGATCCTTAGCCTGATCGAGCTGTTCACGAGACAGCAGACCAAGAGCCACGATGGCATCGTCGTTGATCAACGGATCGCCACGCTCGTCATCCTTAACGGTAACCTCCACCAGGTAGTCAAGCGACCGCTCGGTATCTCGGATGTAGTTCTGGTAACGGCGCAGAAAACTGCCCCAAGGTCGCGTACGGCAAATGAACTCGAAGCCACCTTTGCCGTTGATGTCTTTGCCCAGCGGCTCCGCACGGCGCACCTCCATCGTGCCCTGGTTCAAGTCGGCACTCACGAAGTGAGTCGGAATATTTGCCGCATGGAGACGCTTGAAGAAGTAATCTGTCATCACGAGCGACTTGCGACCCTTGCCTGCCACCTGACCAATCACAGTATTGGCCCCCGGATCGATCACGCCCTCTTCGCCTGTGACGTCATCCTTAAAAGCGAGGAGAAGGTTACCGTTCGGCAAAGCGTAAACGTCTTTGGTCTTGCCCGAATAAATCTGCGCGGGGGTGCTCATGGTGTACTCGAAGGTGATTGGATATTTCAGAGAGTTTGGAGGCTAGTTGCACGTAACCCGTGAAAATAACACGTCTGGCGACTCCCCTGCTGGGGCGCATCTAAGCGAGGCGATTATCGACGGAGAGAGTGACGAGCTCCAGCACAAGCAGGAGTCCGGAGTGTACCGCCGCGTGGGACTGCACGAAGCAAGAAGCGGACATCCCACTCGATAATCAAACAAACGAAATACTCGTTATTTTTCAATAACATACAGTATGTATAGAATAGCTATACCACGGAAAATACCATGATCGCGTAAGCCCTAGTCATCGGAAACTAGCTCTAGCATCTCCGAAAGGATTTCTTGAAGTTCGTATCGCTGCACGTCGCCATCCTGATAGGCAGACATGCTACGTATTTTTTCCGCCGTCATACTTGGCCAAAATCTGCCTATCACATCATTCTTTCCAACCTTGGTCGCAGCATTTATAATAGCTTTTGCATCGCAAGTATCTGTATAAGACACTTCGGCGCCAGTGAGGTCACGAATCAACTCAGGGCATAGATAGTTCTCGATTTCACGCTTTCTGGTGACATAGAACTTCTTGCCAAGCGACTCCACTTCTTGTCTCCGCTTCTCGATGTTGTTGCTGCTGCCGCCGTTGTCAGAATCCACGAAAACGCACCAGGGGACACCAAGGCTATCGGCAAGCTTTAACGTTACCCAGTGCTTAATGCTTCCACACCCCCCCATAGGAATAGGAACGATTTTTTTGTCATCAAGACTATTTGAAAGATAACCTGCCTCCTTAAGAACCCTGGATGCGTGGCGCAGGAATATAACGTCCTGATGACCCTCCACTAGTATTACCCCGTGGGCCCGTTCCATTCCCGTTTCGGGAAGGACACCTAAGCTATTAGCTACCTCCCTGAGCACATCGTCGCTGGGTAGCTTTACAACTGGCTGCCCAACTTCATTCCTGGCAACAAACCGAATTCCCTCAACGGGTATAAGGCCTGCCAAGGCAGGAACATGAGTTGTTACGATAATCTGCCTGTTAGGCTGCTCTGCCAATGACAGTAGCGCCTTCATGAGCATTACTTGGTAGTTTGGGTGCTGCGACGTTTCCGGCTCTTCTATCGCATAGATTACATTACGATTTGCACCCGCCGTCTTCTCCGCCTCTGCCCTGAAAAAATTGAGAAGTATAAGGCGGCGAACACCGCTTCCTCGCTTATTTATGGGAATTCCGTTTTCCCCATCCAAAGTGAAATTGAACGTCCATTTCGGCTTTTCTTTAAACCTTGGATTCAGCTCGCTCGCCAAATCGGGGGCCATCTCCCTAAGCTTTTCAAGGGTTCGCGACGCAACCTCCAAGACCCTCTCCTCCACCCTACGCTCAAGGTCTCTGATCTCGCCCTCAAGCTCTGCTTGAGCCTCCTTCACCGCTTGTTGTAATGGGTTCTTGGCCTCAGCATCGTCATCGTTACTCTCGCGATCAGCCTTGAATAGCGCGTAAGTAGGCAGCTGGCTCTCAATCTTCGACCAAATTTCTTTACTGTCTCCCGAGAACCCTTTCTCAACATCCAAGAGAGTCTCCTGGATTCTCAGATCGCCGCCCGCTTGACGTATTGCGTTGCGGAACAATGAAGATACCCGCTCGTCTTCGACGGTCGCATTTAGCTCGCGAGCAATATTCCGTAGCTCTCCAATCTTTTTGCTCAATAAATTGTTGAAAGGCGGATCAGCCGGATGAAGACAGCGAATGGCAACCCCGTCCAGCTTCCCAGTCGATGCCTTATATCTCTTAACAATCTCTAACGCGCGATTCTCGTTAAGGAGATATTCCTGTTCCAGCGTTGTCTCCACACTGGAATCCAGAATAAGTGGCTGAACGTCTTCAAACTCACATGCGATCTCAAAGTGGCTCCCTCCCTCTGCCAGAGCGAAGCAATTCATGTCGCTCCGATCAGGCTTGACAGCACCCGACTCAAAAAATATGTCAAGCGCCTCAAGAATGGTCGACTTCCCGTAATCGTTCCTTCCGACCACTCCGGTCAATGCAGCCTCAAAAGGAATCGTTAGGCTTCGATAGCCGCGGAAGTTAGTGAGCTTAAGCGTCTTTAGGCGCACCTTCTCCTCCATCAAGTAATCATGACTACACTCCTCGTTTTTGCGCTCCGAGGAAGTCGATCAAGACGCGACGTACTCTTTCAATTTCTTTTATTTCGCACTCCCACAGGACAAGAACATCCCAACCTAAAGACGCAAGCTGCTCTTGTGCTGCACAGTCGCGTGCAACATTTCGCTCCAACTTGGGCTGCCAGTAGTCTTTGTTGGTTTTCGGAAGACGCCCTTCCTTGCATCCTGGGTGCTGGTGCCAGAAGCAGCCATGAATGAAGATCACCTTCTTGCGGCCGGGAAATACCAAGTCTGGCTTACCAGGAAGATCCTTGCGGTATAGGCGGTAGCGGTAGCCCAAGCTGTAGGCAAGACGGCGCACGGTCCACTCTGGTACTGTGTCCTTACTGCGGATGCGCCGCATATTCTCACTGCGGCTATAGCTCTGAACGGATGGCCGCTTCATATACGTTCTCCTCAGGCAGATTGCTAGGAGACGTGAAGGCGTTGGCCACTTGATCAACCGTTGTTGTAAATATTCCCCCAAAATCAAGTTGACGGACCTCCCCATGCGGCACAGGCTGTCCAATGTCGTACCACATGATGGAGAGCGAGCCAGGCTGAAAGTTATATCTAAGAAGGCTGCCGCCTAACCTTTCTCTGATTTTTTCGTATACGGGTGTTGGACAAATAAAAAAAAGCCCATGGCGGCACAATCGCTCTCGGCGAAGCACATGTCCCTTGTATATAATTTGAGGGAGAATCCTTTTGTTTACATTTTCCCAATTGAAGCCCGCCGTACTGCTCCCTGCAAAATCTTCTCCGCGCATGTAGGCAGCGCGCTCTGCTTGATAATTACCTGTTGTATCGATCGACTGAACCTCTACCGCAACGAACTCCTGCAGTTCACCTTGATCGTCCAGGCGCGCCAAAACCCAATCAACAAAGTAACC
>CAZMVM010000087.1:0-14122 GCA_964569785.1 uncultured Pigmentiphaga sp.
TCATGCCGCTCTCGCATCAAGATGGGAAGTGTCGCCTATATGACCAAGCAGGGGGGAATGACTTCCCCGAACGATATCGTCGACGCAGCGGACGCGACGGCGGAGCAACTCGAGCAGCAAGGCCACACTGACTGCCAGCACAATGCCAAGGATTAAGCTAACGATAAGATTAGCCAGCGGGCGCGGCCGTGATGGCGTTGCTGGCAGATCAGCCGTGCGAAGTACCGAAATGTTCGGTAGATGGATATTGCTTGCCAACAGCATTTCATCGTAGTTTTGCAAAGCGGCGTTGTAGATTTGCTCCGCAGTGGCCAGTTGGCGTTGATACGACGCCAGGCGTTCCCGGTGGGCCATTTCCGCGGCGGCGCGCTCTCGCTGTTTTTCGATCTCCTCGGTCAACGCTGCTTCTTGAGCTTCGAGGATAGGAATTTCGTGAGTTTGCGCCACCAGGGCAGCTTCCATTTCTTGGCGAATAGCACGTTGGAATGTTCCGATTTCTCGCCGTAATGCGACGACCCGGGGGTGGTTTGCGCCTAAGGTCGCCTGCGCTTCTTGCAGTTGCGCAGTGGCCGCATTGAGCTGCGCACGCAGTTCGATCATTTGGGGTAAACGGCCGATCTCAGGGAAGTCCTCGACGTTGAATCCGTTTTCGAGAGCACGCTGAATAACGGCTGTGCGCGCGGCAGTCTCGACCCGCTTCGCCTGCAGTTGCAGCAACGTATTATTGAGCTCTTCGAGGCGTTGCCATTCCGGGATTTGGTGTTCTTCTGAGGTAAAAATTCCCTCTTTCAGCCGATACTCGGTAATAGTGGTATGCAACGTTTCTACTTCTTTTCGGAGCGCATCAAGCTGGGCATAGTACTGTTCTCGGCGGATTCGGGCGGCATTGGCGGTGAGTTCGCCGCCGACATCCATATAAGCTTTAACCGTTGCATTAGCAAAGTCGCGCGCGAGCGTCGGAGAAGCAGCTGAAAAACTCACGACCAAAACGCGACTATCTCCAGCACTACTGACCGCAATGCTGTCGCGCACCTTCTCTAGTAGCAGGTTGTTGGCCTGATTGAAGCCGCGACGCTGGACGAGGTCATGGAACTCGGCCGTATCGCGCAGGTTCTCGTTCTCGATCAAGCGTTCGGCCACAGCCGTGCTCTGGATGAGATTAATTTGTGTTTGTAGGTAGTTGCTGTCTAGAAGCGCCGATAAGGAGCGTGACGTGATGGGATCCTGGTCGCGGAACTCGATGTAGATATCCGAGGATGAGGTCCAAACGCGGGGGGCGAGGGCGTTGACAATGACGGCAGCCACGACCGCCAGCAAAACGATCAGGAAGATCAGGCCTCGACGCGCGCGCAACATGGCCCCAACTTGTTGAGGCGTGAAAAGCAAATCGTCGGAGGTGGAGGAGCGAAGCATGCGCTTAATATGAAAGAAGCAAATGGGGCCCCGGTACGGAAGGCGTCCGCGGCATGTAACTGATGTTTACGCATGCTGCTGGGCGCGGCATTGCCGATGCGCCAAAAGGGCTTGGAACATAAGAAACAGCAAGCCGGTCGTAGTCCGACGGGGTTATAACCCATTGTAACTCTATCGCAAAAAAAGGGGTCTGGAAACACCGCTTATTCCGCAATAGCGGTTAGTACATGTGGTGTATAAGTCGCTGCTTGCCTAGGTGCCCGCCAGCCGCGCAATCGCTTGCTCGTGCTCAAGCTGGCGCGCCAGATCAGCAACTCGACCCTGTTTTAATGTCAGGGTGGGTGTCAGTTGTGCAAGCGGAACAAGCACAAAGGCGCGCTCGTGCATACGGGGATGCGGAACCTGGAGACGCTCGGATTCGATGACGTCGTTGTCGTACAGTAGGATGTCGAGATCCAACGTGCGAGGAGCATTCCGATACGGGCGCGTTCGGCCATGTGCATGCTCTAGCGCCTGCAACGTGTCGAGGAGCGTGTATGGATCGAGCGAGGTACGCAGGCGCGCGACCGTATTGATGTAATCAGGACCGCTCGCATTAATGGGTGCGGTCCGATAGAGGCTGGCTGTTACACAGTCGATAATGCCGCGATTACATTGCAATTCTTGCAGAGCTCGCTGTATCGTCGCGACCGCATCACCCAGATTGGCGCCCACGCCAATATAGGCCACGTGCGGGGCAGGAGCCGCAAGTTTCCCCAATTCCCCGCTAACTTGCTGATACCCGGCCTCAGTCGACTTTTTGCTGATGCTCACGAAGTAAATCGCCCGCGATCTTGAAGCCGGTGTTGGCAGCGGGTACGCCGCAGTACACAGCCACCTGATACAGCACGTCCTGGATAGCTTCGGGCTCGACACCGGCCCGCAGTGCGGCTCCAACGTGCAATTCAAACTCTTCCCAACGGGCCATGCCGGCCGTCATCGCCAACACCAGCAGCCGTCGCTGAACGTCCTCGAACCGGCTTGAGGTCCAGATTTCGCCCCACGCATAGCGCGTAATAAAGCGCTGAAAACCACCATTGAATGGAGTGGCTTGGGCGGTGCTGCGATCGACGTGGGCGTTGCCAAGGACTTGCCGGCGCCGTGCCATGCCCGCGTCGTAACGGCTGGAGTCACTGTCGACCGCAGAAGGATCCAGGAACTGGATCAAGGCATCGGTGTAGGCGATGGGCGTCTCAATACACGGCAAGTGCGCGGACTCGAGATTAACAATTTGGGCATTGGCAATGCCTTCGGCAATGGCCTGTCCGAAGGCAGGGGGAGTCGATTGATCGTGGCTGCCGGTAATGACCAGAGTGGGCACTTTGATACTGGCCAACGCGCCGGCTAGTTCCATATCTCGGATTGCGGCGCAACAACCCGCGTAACCTTGCGGCGAGATGCCCAGCAAGGTATTGCGTGTCCGCTGACACGCTACGCTATCGTTGGCGATGAAGGCGGGGGTAAAGAAACGGCCCAGTGCGGCATCAACGATTGAGGCCATGCCTCCTTCCAGCACAGCCTCGATGCGTGCACGCCAAAGGTCAGGATCGGGAAACGCCGTGGTTGTATTTGACAGGATCAGGCGTTTTAGGCCTTTAGGCTGGCGGGCCCCGAGTGTCATGCCAACCATGCCACCCAGTGAGATACCGCAGTAATAATACTCATCGATGCCGGCCGCTTTGATGACAGCCTCTAAATCATCGGTGAGCTGATCAAGCGTATAGTCGCCTGCCGGTGCATCAGAGGCTCCGTGGCCGCGCATGTCGTAGCGGATCACGTAAAAATGGCGCAACAGACGCGGCAGGATGGTGTCCCAAAGTGAGAAGTCCGTGCCCAAAGAGTTACCCAGCACGAGCGCTGGCAACGCGGGGTTGCCGTCGCTGCGCCAGTAGATGCGAGCATCGTGACTATTGACGTGAGGCATAGGGATCTCCGTATTGCGCTAGAAATAAAGGCTGCCAGAATGGGCGGTACGCTGTTTGGATCGTGAGCGAGCGGAGCTCGACGTTGCTACGAGCAGGCGCGACGTATGGAGTGGGCAAGGCGTGAAACGCGACGCGTATGCTGCTTTGAACTTTCTTGCTTCGATGCTCCGGGGGCACGCCGAAGAAGTGGGTGGAGGTCAAGGCGCTCTGCTGCGATGGGTGAGTGGCACTATGCATGGCGATGTCGAGCAGATCATCTTGCCTTAACTGGCAAGACGAACGGCTACCTTCGACCATGTATCGAGCACTTGTTCACACATTGGCAGGGCTCCTGCCAGTTGGCTGTCCGGACGACACGCTTCCAGCAGCTCGCTCACAGATATATGTTCGGCAAGCTCGGGGTGTTCGATAAGCACATGGGCCAGATGACGCTTTTCTGTTATTGCCTGCGCGCTGGCCTCGCCAATGATCTCGCTGGCGCGTACAGTACCAACCACCGAGGCCACCACGGCATTGAGGCTTTCGGAATACACAACCCCATGCATGGCGTCGATGTTTGCCTGCATGGCATCAACGTTCACTTCAAGCCCCTCGGCGGTTTCGACTGCCGCTGCAAGACTATTGGCGCACAGCCCAAACAACGTTTCCATCACGGGTAGGGCGTTAGGCCAGCTGCCCAAGCCCCGTTCATGTTCGCTGGGGAGTTCGCCCATAAGCATTTGCGCCAGGGCCGGTGCGCGATAGGCAGCATCCAGCATGTGCATGGACGCCACCGGATTGCGCTTATGCGGCATGGCCGACGACCCGCCGCGCCCCTTGCCGGACGGCTCGGCTGCTTCACCCACTTCGGCTTGCATGAGCAGGGATATGTCGCGACCGAATTTCCCTAGCGTACCGGCCGCAATGGCAAGTTCGGCAGCAAGGCGTGCAAGCCGGTCACGGGCGCCGTGCCAGGAGATGTCGGGCACGGACAAATGCAGACGGCGCGCAAGAGCTTGGGCCACACGGGCTCCTTCACCGCCATGTAGCAGTAAGGTGCCGTTCGCGCCACCAAATTGCAAAACGGCACTCTCATGGCGCGCGCGATCGAGTGCGAGAGCGGCACGGGTAACGGCGTCTAGCCATCCCGCCGCCTTCCAGCCGAAGCTAATGGGTGCGGCGGGCTGAAGCAGGGTGCGAGCCAGCAGCGGAGTGCGCAAATGGCTTTGCATGAGTGAAGCCAGCGCGCTGCCCAGCCGCACAAAGTCGTCAAGCAATAATCGCAGCGACTGCTGCGCGAGCAATACGAGCGCCGTATCCGCGACATCTTGACTGGTGCTACCCCAGTGAACCAAGTGGGCGTAATCGGGAGCCTCTTGCGCGACTGCCGCTTTGAGCCGTTTAACGAGTGGAATCGCGAGTGTCCCCGCACGCTGCGCCTCGGTGCCAACCTGGAGCGGATCGAGCTTCAGGTCGTGCGCAACGCGCGCAATGACCTGTGCAGCGTTGGCCGGGATGACACCACATTCAGCCTGTGCCTGTGCGAGCGCCGCTTCGAAGCGAAGCATTTCGCGTAACACCGATGCGTCGCTCCAGAGAGTGCGCATCGGCCCCGTCGTGTAAGTAGCAAGCAACGCGTCCACGCAATGGTTCCTTGTGGGGGGGGGATTGGTTCTCGATCAGAGTGGAGGCAGCAATTCTACGCCGCTGATTTCTTGCAAGCGGTCGAAGTCAAGTCCCTCGACCATTTCGACGACCCGCATCCCTTCGGGCGTCACGTCGAGAACGGCAAGATCGGTATACACCCGGCTGACACACTGAATGCCGGTGAGCGGGTAAGAGCATTCGCTCACGATCTTGCTTTCGCCATCTTTGGTTAGGTGGGACATCATGACGAACACCTTCCGAGCACCAATGGCGAGATCCATGGCACCGCCAACTGCTGGAATGGCGTCCGGCTCGCCGGTATGCCAGTTGGCCAGGTCGCCGCGGGTCGAGACTTGATAAGCGCCAAGCACGCAGAAGTCGAGGTGACCGCCGCGCATCATGGCGAATGAGTCGGCGTGGTGGAAAAAGGACGCGCCGGGGAGGGCGGTAACCGGCTGCTTGCCCGCATTGATGAGATCCGGATCTTCCTGGCCCGGCGCCGGTGCAGGCCCCATGCCCAACAAGCCGTTTTCGGTGTGCAGAATGATTTCGCGGTCGGCCGGAATGTGGTTGGCGACCATGGTGGGCAACCCGATCCCCAGGTTGACGTACGAACCTTCCGGGATGTCGCGTGCTACGCGGGCCGCCATTTGATTGCGATCGAGTCTTTTCATATTGGGTACCTCAGGCGACTTGAACAACGCGTTCAACGAAGATGCCAGGAGTGACGACGGTTTCGGGGTCAATCTCGCCAAGCTCCACCACCTCACGCACTTGGGCCACGGCAACCTTTGCGGCCATTGCCATAATGGGGCCGAAGTTGCGCCCGGTCTTGCGGTAGACCAGGTTGCCCCAGCGGTCGCCGCGCAGCGCCGAAATTAAAGCAAAGTCACCATGAATGGGATACTCAAGCACATAATTGCGCCCGTTGATTTCACGTGTTTCCTTGCCTTCGGCCAGCTGAGTGCCGTAACCCGTGGGCGTGTAGAACGCACCGATGCCAGCGCCGGCCGCCCGAATGCGTTCCGCTAGGTTGCCCTGGGGAACTAGCTCAAGCTCGATTTTGCCCGCGCGATACAAATCATCGAACGCGGTCGAGTCGGGCTGGCGCGGGAACGAACAAACAATCTTTCGTACACGTCCGGCGTTCAGCAAGGCGGCGAGGCCGTGGTCGCCCGTGCCGGCGTTGTTGCTGACGATGACGAGATCGCGCGCACCCTGGTCGATGAGCCCGTCAATGAGAGCCGAGGGTAATCCAGCGTCGCCGAACCCTCCGACGAGTATGGTCGATCCGTCTTTGATGTCTGCAAGGGCAGACTCGATCGAATCACAAATCTTGTTGATCATGTTGTTCCGTTTTCGTGGTCCGCGCCGCGCTGGGCGACGGGTTGAAAAAGAAAGAAACTCGCGACGGAAGCCTGAGCCGTGTGCCGGTGGAGACTACTGCCACCTTATACTTAGCATCCAGGCACGCGACAGCAGGCGGAAATTCACCGCTGCCTAAATGATATTCGATCCCGCTGCACATTGTCGCGCTTCGGCGGCCCATCGAGGTTTACCCACAGGGTAAACTATGTTGATTTGCAATCCATGGCAGGGGCTAGGATTGGTAGTACTGTAATCAGGAGCACATTCATGTCTGCGGTTGATCCCGCTGTTTCTGCCACGAGTTCGGCAATCTCGCCAGTCACTGAAATTATTGCCGAGCTGCGCGCGGGTCGCATGGTGATTCTGGTCGACGAAGAAGATCGCGAGAACGAAGGCGATCTGGTCATGGCTGCCGAGTTCGTCACGCCGGAAGCCATCAACTTCATGGTAACGCATGCGCGCGGGCTGGTGTGCCTAACGTTAACCAAAGAGCGTTGCGAGCAATTAGGCCTGGCACCGATGGTGAAGGCAAATGGCACGCGCTATGGCACTAACTTCACTGCTTCGATCGAGGCCGCCGAGGGCGTGAGCACCGGAATTTCCGCCGCCGACCGCGCTCACACCATACGTACGGCAGTGGCACGCGATGCACGTCCCAGCGACTTGGTGCAGCCTGGGCACGTCTTTCCCGTGCAGGCCGAACCCGGTGGGGTTTTGGTGCGCGCTGGCCACACCGAAGCAGGTTGCGACCTCACCGCGCTGGCCGGGCTGACACCGGCGGCCGTCATCTGTGAAATTCTGAAAGAAGACGGCACCATGGCACGCCTGCCTGATCTGGTTGAGTTTGCCAAGCGGCACAACCTCAAGATCGGCACCATCGTTGACCTCATCCAGTATCGCAGTGAAACCGAGTCGATGGTGCAACGTGTGGCAGAACGTTCCATTCAAACTGCGTATGGCACGTTCAACGCCATCCTCTATCAAGACGGTCCGCGCGGCGCGCCCCATCTGGCTTTAGTGCACGGCAAGGTCGAGCCTCAAACCGAGATTCTCGTGCGCGTGCACGAACCGACCTCGTTTCTCGATCTGCTCGACACGCGCTATAGCTTGCACTCGTGGAGTTTGCCCGATTCACTGGCTGCCATTGCGGAAAGCCCGGCAGGGGTCGCGGTGCTATTGAACTGTGCCGAGTCGGCCAGCCAATTTTTCAACGAATTCACGGCGTTGGCAGAGCTCGACGAGAGTGGCAGCGTGCCCGCGCCGATTGATCGTTCTAAAAGTAGTGATTTGCGCGTTTACGGTATAGGCGCACAAATCCTCAAAGATCTGGGCGTTACCCATATGCGGTTACTAGGTCGTCCGCGGCGGATGCCCAGCATGGCAGGTTTCTCGCTGTCGGTCACTGGCTTTGAGCCCGGTCCTCGCTCTTCTTGATAGTGCACACTTAATCCTTGGAACGATCCGTTATGAATCCATACACCTTGACCCCTGACCTGAATGGCGAAGGACTGCATATCGGCATTGTGCGGTCGCGCTTCAATGAAGAGATCGGGCTTGCTGAACTTAACGCCTGCCTTGACGAGCTGGGCAAGCTCGGCGTGGATGAGCGCGACATTATGGTGGTCACCGTGCCCGGCGCACTCGAACTCGGCGTCACACTCGCGCAAATGGCTGAAACCAACGAGTTCGACGCCTTGATTGCGCTCGGTGCCGTCATTCGGGGCGAAACCTATCACTTCGAGGTCGTTTCCAACGAGAGTGCCGCCGCGATCGGACGGGTCGCCCAGGCGACAGGTATTCCGGTGGCAAACGGCGTGCTTACCACCGACACCGAAGAGCAGGCGGTTGAGCGCGCCGAAGGTAAAGGGCGCGACTGCGCGCAGGCAGCCGTCGAAATGGCGAATTTGTTGGCAGCTCTCGAGCCCGAAGTGGCTGAGGACGAAGAAGTTGCCATCGATGAGCTCGAAGACGACGAAGACCTCGAGGATGAAGATCTCGACGACGAGGACCTCGAGGATGAAGATCTCGACGACGAGGACGATGAGGACGACGAGGATGATGATGATGACGACGAGGACGATGATGACGATAAAGATCGGGCTCGTCGGAAGAAGAAGGGGCGCGCATGACTAACGCCCGCACAGAGCGGCCGCGTTCTCGTACCGCGCGGCGCTCGGCGCGTGAGTTTGCCCTGCAGGGGGCATACGAATGGCTGATCAAGGGCGGGGTCGAGCTCGATGACCTCGGGGCCATCGAAGCGCACCTGCGCGAAGACGCGGGGTTTGATGAGGCCGACACCGAGTACTTTCGGGTGCTTTTTTACGGCGCCTTGAAAGAGGCTGCGGGCTTGCGTGAACAATTTCAGCCGTTTATCGACCGGCCCTTGTCCGAGCTTTCGCCGGTTGAGCACGGCATCCTGCTGATCGCGTCCTACGAATTGATTCATCACATCGAGGTGCCTTACAAAGTTGTCATTAACGAAGCTGTCGAATTGGCCAAAGCGTTTGGCGGAACCGACGGCTTCAAGTTCGTGAATGGCGTGCTGGACAAAGTTGCAGCGCAAGTGCGGCAATTAGAAGTGCAGGCCGCGCGCCGACGCTAAGGCTGATGTGCATGCTCCTAACTCGTGTGCCTAGCCGCTGCCACTGGCAAGGGCCGAGGCGCGGCGAGGTCATGTAGGCCCGAAGCTCTGTGTCTGAATTCGACATCATTCGCCGATTTTTTCAGCGGCCTCAGCGTGCGGGTATTCTTGGCGTGGGGGACGATTGCGCGCTACTCCCTGCTGAACCTGGCGCCTGGGCAGTCAGCACAGATCTATTACTGGAGGGACGACATTTCCTCAAGGATGCCGACCCCAAAACGCTGGGACACAAGGCTTTGGCGGTCAACCTGTCGGATCTGGCCGCTATGGGCGCTGAGCCGCGGGGTTTTGTGCTGGGTTTGGCGCTATCCGAGTTCGATGCGGCCTGGCTTGACGCCTTTACCCAGGGGTTGTACGCGCTGGCCGACGCTTATCGCTGTCCATTGGTAGGAGGCGACACCACGCGTTCCGATTCGGGTCTCAGTATTGCCGTGACGGTTTTTGGGCACGTCGACGCGCGGCGCGCCTTACGTCGTGCAGGAGCCAAAATCGGTGATGATATTTGGGTGTCCGGAGCTTTGGGTGACGCAGATCTGGCTGTGCGCTTGTTACATGCGCGAACCGCCCCCGACCATGGAGAATGGTCCCAGGAAGAAGTCGAGCGAGCGCCGTTCCATGAGAACGAAGTCGCCACCGAGCAACAGATTCGGGCCTGGATTGCGGGTCTGACAGCAAAACAACAACAAGAACTGCTCGAGCGCACGCGTCCTCGGCTCGACCTGCCGGAGCCACGCATCGCGTTAGGGCGCGAGCTCAGCCACTTTGCCCATGCAGCCATCGATATTTCGGACGGTCTTGTGCAAGATCTCGGCCATATTCTGGGGGCGAGTCACTGTGGCGCAGTTTTGTTCGCGCATCGATTGCCGCTATCCGCTGCTTTGAAGGACATCCCCCGTCCGGTAGCACTTCGCGTAGCGCTGGGAGGTGGTGATGCGTACGAATTATGCTTTACTGCACCCGCTTCGCTCCGGACTCACGTGGAAGAACTCGCAAGTAGGCTAGAGCTTCCTTTAACGCGAGTGGGCAAGATCCAACCCGGGAGTTCGGTCGTGGTGGAGAATGCGTGCGGACAACGGCTTACCGGCATTCCTGGTGGTTTTGATCACTTCGGCGAAGCTGGCGCATCGGTCTCCTTACCCTAGCATCGTCCTACTGTAGGCACGTTACGGCAACAATGTCTTCTTCTCGTCATCGTACCCTTCGCACCGTCAATGTCGAGCCGACAGGCTCATGGATGCTGCGACGTCTGGCCCGAATCGTTGCCTTTGGGTTTGGTAGTGGGTTGATGCGGCCCGCCCCGGGTACTTGGGGTACTTTGCTTGCCTGGGGGCTATGGGCTGCGCTGCTCAGCCAATTTGCCGCCTGGGGTGTCATCCTGATTCTGGTGCTTGGCTTTGCCTATGGCGTTTGGGCGTGTGGAACGGTTGGAGAAGAACTGGGATACCCAGACCACAGTGGCATGGTTTGGGATGAAATCATCGCGTTTTGGATAGTGCTGGCGCTTGTGCCCCAGGATTTGTTCGCGCAAGCCTTCGCCTTCGTATTGTTTCGATTTTTTGATGTGGCCAAGCCCAGGCCGATCCGTCAGCTGGAGAGCTATTTCCCCGGCGGACTGGGTGTCATGATCGATGACCTGGCGGCGGCAGGCTATGCGCTCGGGGTATTCTGGCTGATTGCGGTCTTGTTCTCTTGATCCGTAATCGGCAAGGCTTTGCCATTGAGCCCGCTACAATGATCGAGGCAACGTGCTAGCAGGAGGAGAGGTCGTGTTCAATCGAGAAATTCATGAACTAGCCGCAACCTTGGGGACGCTGTTGGAACAAAGGGCGGAAACGGTGTCGACTGCGGAGTCTTGTACGGGGGGGCTGCTTGCAGGTGCCATCACTTCCGTGGGGGGCTCAAGCCAGTGGTTTCGCGGAGGCTACATCACCTACGACGATGCCGTTAAGCAAAAGTTGTTGGGGGTTAGAAGCAGCACGCTGAGCGAGCAGGGAGCCGTGAGTGAGTTGACAGTGCGCGAGATGGCAGAGGGCGCGATTTTGGGCATCTCGGCGCAGTGGGCCATGGCCATTAGTGGTATTGCCGGACCAAGCGGTGCTGTCCCAGGCAAGCCGGTGGGCACAGTCTGGTTTGGTCTGGGGCGCTGGTTAGGACCCGAGATGGTGAACACGCAGGCCGTTTTGCAACACTTTGAGGGTGATCGCCAGCAGATCCGTGAGCGCGCGGTGGAGTTTGCGCTGCAGTGGCTGGTGCAAACGATCGAGACAGAGCCCTTACTAGCTTAACCGCCTATAGGGGTTGTTCGGTCAAGCTGAATTCTTAGCCAACCCGGCGACGACGCTGCATTGCTGCGCGTGCAAGGTGGCGACCGGCAGTAATCAGTGCGGTGCCGCGTCGGAGTGTGGTGCCGCGTCGGCTTCTCCTTGAAACGCCGTCAGCAGTTCCCGGGCGAGTTTTTCGTCAGCTTCGTCAACCATTAATGTCTGCGCGTTCAAACTATTGCTGAATGCGCCCGGGTACATCGTGCTAAACGCGCCACCTTGCATGTAGAAGCGGATTCCATACGCCTCCATCAGCGCCACGATAACAGCAGCTTCAGACTCGTTCTTGGGGGAATAAATCGGAATCATGTGACCTCCACAGACGGCGGTTCGACCGAGTTGCCTCGGTGGCCTGATCGCTAAGCCGGAGGGTGCGATCGCAGAGTGCATTCTTACGGCCAACAGCACTGGGAGCGTACCCTACTCAATAGTATGTACAGTGCCTGAAGAAGCACGCAGCACCGGGTATAAGGGTAAGGGTATAGCAAGATTCCGCCCCGCTGCACGCACAGCCCTTGTTTGTGGCGTCATTCAGGCAGCGCCGGTGGGGTGACCGCCCCCGTTATGTGTGACCGCTTTAGCCTTTGCTCGTACACTTTACGCTTTGCGAATGCGCGTCGGGGGGACTCTTCTAGAAAGAGTTCAAGCAGTAAAGCGCGGGTGGGCGCTCTTATTCCATGGAGACATTGTAATGAACGCTCCTTTGCCAGGAACGTTGGTGAGAAACGCCAGCCTTAACGATAAATACGACTTGCAGGAAGGTTGGGCGTTCATGTCGGGTACGCAAGCCCTGGTTCGGCTGGCCTTCCAGCAGCGCATGCGAGATGTGACCGCGGGGTTGAACACAGCGGGCTTCATTAGTGGATACCGTGGTTCACCTTTGGGCCGATACGACCTCGAACTGTGGCGTAACACAGAACGGTTGAAAGCGCATCATATTCATTTTCAACCCGGCGTGAATGAAGATCTCGCTGCCACTGCCGTATGGGGCTCACAGCAGGTGGGCGTATTTCCCGGAGCGCGTTACGACGGCGTGTTCGCATTCTGGTATGCCAAGACTCCCGGCGTAGACCGCAGTGCCGACGCGCTCAGGCATGCAAATGCGGCCGGTACATCGCCGCACGGGGGCGTCTTGGCCTTGTGCGGCGACGATCATGGCGCGAAATCATCCACGCAGGCCGCGCAGTCGGACTACATCTTGATGGGAACCGGCATACCGATTCTGTACCCGTCGAATGTTCAGGACATCCTCGATTACGGCCTGCATGGCATTGCGTTGAGCCGGTTTGCCGGTTGCTGGGCTGCGCTAAAGCTGGTGACCGACGTCGTGGAAAGTTCTTCCAGTGTGCGCCTGTGCCCTGACGAACCTGAAATCCAGGTGCCCGCTTTCGAGATGCCCGCCGGCGGTTTGTCAATCCGCGCGTTTGATCCTCCTCTTCAGCAAGAGGAGAGACTGTATCAACACAAATTGCGGGCTGCTTTGGAATATGTACGTGCAAATCAGCTGAACCGCCTGGTGTTGGATGCGCCTCAGCCACGCATTGGCATCATCACGGCCGGGAAATCCTATGCGGATACGCGGCAGGCGTTGCAAGCGTTGCGGGTGAATGGTAGGGCCGCAGACGAGGTGGTGCGTCTTTTGAAACTGGCCATGATCTGGCCTCTGGATCCAGAAATGATCGTCCGTTTTGCTCGTGACCTGGATACCGTGGTGGTGATCGAAGAGAAACGGCCTGTTATTGAAGATCAGCTCAAGTCGATTCTGTTTGATACGCTGCCCGGGCATCGGATCCGTGTGATTGGGAAGTTTGATGGAGCCAGTCTATGGTCTTCGCCCACGTCGGCCACCCCGGTATTTTCGTCTGCCGGGGAATTAACTCCACATGCGATTGCAAAGGTTTTGGCAGAAGTGCTAGGCGCAGATTGCGAATACCGCTTTGAGACTGACCGACACAACTCCGCCGTGGCGAACGGTGGGTCGCAAGAGGGCGTGGCCGCGGCGGCCCAATCAAGAGAGCCTTGCGAAAGCGCCGCGAAAACCTCCCAATCGACGCCTGTACGCATGCCCAGTTTTTGTTCGGGATGCCCGCACAACCGATCGACCAAAGTGCCCGAGGGCAGTCGCGCATTGGCTGGAATCGGCTGTCACGGTATTGCGATGTATCAACAGCCTGGAGTGACAGGAACCATCTCACATATGGGCGGAGAGGGCGCCATGTGGGTTGGACAGGCGCCGTT
This sequence comes from uncultured Pigmentiphaga sp., assembly GCA_964569785.1. GTDB lineage: Bacteria > Pseudomonadota > Gammaproteobacteria > Burkholderiales > Burkholderiaceae_B > Verticiella. The sequence goes on from CAZMVM010000087.1 coordinate 13,572, forward strand.
TACCCATGAGAAGCATGTCTTCGCCAATCTGGGCGACGGAACGTACTTTCATTCGGGAATCCTCGCCATCCGGCAAGCGGTGGCAGCCCGGGTTCCCATTACATACAAATTGCTGGTCAATGGTTTTGTGTCCATGACCGGTGGGCAGCCTATTGACGGCAATTTGTCGGTTGCACAAATCGCGGCCGAGTTGCTGGCAGAAGGTGTGGGGCGTGTCGTTATCGTGGCGGATGACATCGAGCGATACAAGAGGGTCAAGTTGCCTGACGGCGTGCGCGTCCAGCCGCGCCAAGAGCTCGATGCAATACAACGCGAGCTGCGAGAGTACCCATTGGTGTCCGTTCTGATTTACGACCAGATGTGTGCGACCGAGCGTCGCCGTTTGCGTACACGTGGAAAGCTGGAAGACCCGCCCAAACGTACTTTCATCCATAGGGAGGTGTGTGAGGGCTGTGGAGATTGCACGGCCAAATCCAATTGCATGTCGGTCGAACCGATTGAGACGGAGACAGGACGGAAGCGCCGTATTAATCAGTCGAGCTGCAACAAAG
>CAZMVM010000088.1:0-13712 GCA_964569785.1 uncultured Pigmentiphaga sp.
GCAGATCGAAGACGCCATTGCCGCCGATGAGATCTTCACCACGCTGATGGGCGACGAGGTCGAACCGCGCCGCGCCTTCATTGAAGAACATGCGCTGCAAGCGGGAAATATTGACGTCTAAGGGCGGCAGGCTGCTCGGAGAAGCACATTGAAAGCAGGCCCGGTCACGGTTCGACAGCTGCTGGAGAACAGGCAGCGCTTCTGCGTTCCGATTTATCAGCGCCATTATGTCTGGACGCGCGATAAGCAGTGGGAACCATTCTGGAACGACATACGCACGAAGGCGATTGAGCGGCTCAATGGCCGGGACCGCCGGTTCTCGCATTTCATGGGAGCCGTGGTTCTAGAGGCGCGTGGGGCGGTGTCATCGCGCCAGGTTACCTCTTTCCAGGTGGTGGATGGCCAGCAAAGACTCACGACATTCCAGATCTATCTTGCCGCAGCGCGGGATTATGCAGCCGTTGCCGGATTCGAGACGACGGCGTCAGTTATAGACGGCTATCTGTTCAATGACAAAGAACATTTGATGGAAGACCCGGAAGTTGAGCGCTTCAAGGTCTGGCCGACCAAATCAGACAGGAAGCTGTTTCAAGATATTCTGACGTGCGGGCGTGAAGAGCTCAGGAACCAGTACCGGGAGCACTTCTACAAGGGTCGCGATCGAATATATGAGTTCAGAACGGTGCCGAAGCTGCTAGGCGCGTACGGTTACTTTTTCGATCGAATAAAGCATGCGGTCGAGAGCGACGATCTGGAAGATGACTTCGCAGAGACGTTGGATCTGGGCGAAGACGCGGGTGTTGAGTCTATCGGCGCCGATGAGGTGGCCGGCGGCGTTGAGGACGACACGCTGACCCAAGATCGTGCGGCTATGCAAGCCAGACTCGATTCACTGTGGGAAGCGCTGATTGAAGAGTTCAAGGTGGTGGAGATCGCCCTCGACGAAGGCGACGACGCGCAGGTTATCTTTGAAACGCTCAATGAGCGCGGCGAGCCACTGCTTGCTGCCGATTTGGTTCGGAACAACGTATTTCAACGCGCTGACGCACGGCGTGAAAATGCAGAAAAGCTGTTCGAACAGTACTGGAAGGATTTTGAACTCCCATTCTGGAGCGAGCTGGAGAAGCAGGGTCGGTACAAAAAGGCGCGTATCGAATTCTTTCTTGCCAACTTCATCGCCGGCAAGGTCGCGGATGAAATCGCCCTTTCCAAACTCTTCAGCGAATACAAAGCATTTATAAGGAATCAGTCAAGCGATGTAGGAGCGGGGTATAAAACCGTAGAGGCTGAGCTGCAGGATTTATGCGCTTACGGGCAACTTTATCGTTTGATTCTGGAGCGCCAGGCCAATAACCCGTTAGGGCGGTTTGGGCAGTTGCTGCAGCCGTGGGAGGTGACCACCGTCTATCCGCTCGTCTTGCGTTTATGGGCGAGCGCACGCATCGATGAAGACGAGAAGAAGAAGTGTCTCTCGCTTTTGCTGACTTACATCGTGCGACGGGCGGTGTGTGGTCTCACGACCAAGAACTACAACAAGTTATTCCTATCGGCGTTGCGTTACCTGCAAGTTAACGGCTTTTCGTATGCCAATTTGGCGAAATTCCTGATCGGTCAAATTTCGGAAAGTACCCGTTTTCCCAGCGATGCGGAATTCGAAAGCGCCTGGCTTTCCGCGCCGATGTACGGACGACGATTGACCCCTTCGCGAGTTCGCGCAGTGCTGGAGAGCATAGAACGGGCCAAGCGAAAGCGCTTCCATGAGACAGACCAGCTAGGGCCCAATCTGTCGATCGAACACATCATGCCGGTAAACTGGCATGAGCATTGGCCGCTACCCGACGGCTCCCGGCCCTCCGCTGACGAATCCAGTGAGGCGCGGTATGCAAATGAAGAGAGTGGCTCAAGGATTGGTCAGATCGTGAGGCGCAGGCGGCTTGTCGATACGTTTGGGAACCTGACCATACTCACACGTCCGCTTAACAGCAGCGTAAGCAATGGGCCATTTCATGTGAAGCGTAAGGCGTTGTCCGAACACTCTTTGCTGGTGTTGAATCGGGAAGTCACGCGCATCGAGATGTGGGACGAGGCGGAAATCGAAGCGCGCGGCAGGGGGCTATTCTCAGTGGCCCGAGAGTTGTGGCCGTTTCCGATAATAGATCAGTGCTCGGAGTAAGGCTCTTCGGCTAACCCGCCAGTTCATCGGCGGCGTCATGCAGTCCGTTGAGGGTTCGGAGGCCGCCAAGTCGTTCAGGTCGAGCCTCATCGGAATCGCGGCCCAGCGTGCCGAAGCGGGCGATAGTGACGGAGGCGACACGTCGCACGTCACGAGGCCGTTCCTCAAAACCCGGGGCGATTCACCCACTGTAATAAAAACATCATGCACATGTAGCTCAACGGTCATACCGCGTCTCTAACATTCTGCGTGTCGGGCGAACCTTCGCCTTGTTTTTGGAAGACACGCAAATGACCTCCGCGATTCGCGTTGAAAGCCTAAGCAAAAGCTTTAGCGGCAAGCAGGTTCTTTTTGACCTGGGACTGGACGTTAAGGTCGGTGAAATGGTCGCGCTGATCGGCGCGTCGGGTTCGGGTAAGTCTACGCTCTTACGGCATTTGTCGGGCCTGGCTTGCGGCGATCGCCATGCTCGCAGCTCAATAGATGTTTTGGGCCTAAGCGTTCAGTCGGATGGGCGCCTCAATCCGCACGTACGGCGGCTCCGCGCCGATATCGGCTGCGTTTTTCAGCAATTCAATCTCGTCGGCCGTATGAGCGTTCTAAACAATGTTCTGATCGGCCGCCTCGGGCGTATGCCGCGCTGGCGTGGCTCGCTGGGCTTGTTCAGTGCGGAAGAAAAGGACTTGGCTATGTCTTCGCTTGAAAGAGTGGGGCTAGCTCAGTTCGCGCATCGCCGCGCTTCCACTTTGTCTGGCGGCCAACAGCAACGTGTGGCCATTGCTCGCGTCCTGACGCAAGAGGCTGAGGTCATTCTGGCCGATGAGCCGATTGCATCTTTAGACCCTGAGTCAGCGCGGAAGGTGATGGACATCCTGGCGGACATTAATGAATCCGATGGCAAGACGGTGGTAGTCACCTTGCATCAGGTGGATTACGCCGTGCGCTATTGCCGTCGCGTGGTGGCTTTGAAGGCTGGCCGCATTCATTTCGATGGTTCGGTGCATGCGCTGGGTGGTGAGTTCTTGAACGAACTGTATGACGGCGATCTCGACACCTCTTTGCTGTTCCCCAATCAGGGATACCGGCCGCAGCGGCTTGGTGCCGTCGAATTGGCCGCCGCCTGATTCGCATCCGGCGATCGGGCTTTTTCCAAACCTAAGTTGTCTAGACAAGGCGGCCAGACGCTGCCAGGAGTATTGAAATGTTCAACAGCATGCGCAAAGTTATTTTGAGCACCGCCGTGGCAAGTCTCACCTGGGCGGGCGCCGCTCAGGCAGACGAACTCAAAGAGCTGAATTTCGGGATTATTTCGACCGAATCATCGCAGAATCTGAAGGCTCAGTGGGAGCCGTTTCTGGAAGCGATGAGCGAGCGCACCGGCATGGAAATCAATGCCTTCTTCGCGCCAGACTATGCCGGCATCATCCAAGGCATGCGATTCGATAAGGTGGATGTGGCTTGGTACGGCAACAAGTCTGCCATGGAAGCGGTGGACCGTGCTGGCGGGGAAGTCTTCATGCAGACCGTGGCAGCTGATGGCAGCCCCGGCTATTGGAGCCTCTTGATCGCCCATAAAGACAGCCCGATCAACTCGGTTGAAGACATGCTGCAAAACGCCAAGGATTTAACCTTCGGCAATGGCGACCCCAATTCCACTTCGGGTTTTCTGGTTCCAAGCTACTACGTTTTCGCTCAGAACAACGTGGATCCCAAGCAGATCTTTAAACGCACCTTGAACGCCAGCCATGAAGTGAATGCGTTGAGTGTGGCGAACAAGCAGGTTGACGTTGCAACCTTCAACACTGAAGGGTTTGAACGCCTGGAGTTAACCAGCCCAGACAAAGCGAAAGAGCTAAAAGTCATTTGGAAGTCACCTCTAATTCCTTCCGATCCCATCGTGTGGCGCAAGAATTTGCCTGAAGACACAAAGCAAAAAATCCATGAGTTCTTCTCGAGCTTTGGCGCCAATGCAGAAGAACTGGCGGTGTTGGAAGGCCTGCAATGGGGCAAGTTCCGCGAATCTAACAACGATCAGTTGCTGCCGATTCGCCAGCTCGAGCTGTTCAAGACACGCAGCCAGGTGGCGGGTGATGCTTCGTTGAGCGACAGCGATAAGCAAGCAAAGTTGGCCGAAATCGATGCTGACTTGGAAAAGCTGGAAGCCCGTATGGCCGCGCTAGCTAAGAAGGTCGCCGCGGCGCAATAAGCAAATCGACGTTTCCCTGGGGGCGTGTTCCGGCGCCCCCCTTGGGAAACGTATATCTCCTCTCATTACGCTTTCGACTAATGACGACTTTAGTTTCCCGAACCCCGGCCTACGAGGTTCCTAAACGCTCGGCCTTCTCCTGGTTGGGTTGGGTTGTGCTGGCCCTCATCCTGGCTTGGTCATGGGATGGCGCCGAAATGAACCCAGCCATGCTGTGGCGCGACGCGGACAACATGCGCGTCTTTCTAGCGGACTTCTTCCCGCCCGATTTTCGGCATTGGCGCTTATACATGAGCGAAATGCTGATCACGGTGCAAATCGCTGTGTGGGGCACGGCTCTGGCAGTCGTTTTCTCAATACCGCTGGGGATACTGAGCTCCGAGAATCTTACGCCCGGGTGGATCTGCCAGCCTGTGCGCCGAGTGATGGACGCCTTTCGCTCAATTAACGAAATGGTGTTCGCCATGTTGTTCGTTGTGGCGGTGGGACTTGGGCCTTTCGCGGGGGTTATGGCGCTTTTCGTGGGCACCACTGGCGTGCTGGCCAAACTGTTCGCTGAAGCGGTGGAAGCCATTGAGCCCGGTCCAGTCGAAGGTGTGCGCGCCTCGGGGTCAAGTAGCCTGCAAGAAGTCATTTACGGCGTGATTCCTCAGGTGCTGCCATTGTGGATCTCGTACGCCCTGTATCGCTTTGAATCGAATGTACGTTCAGCCACGGTAGTGGGCATGGTGGGAGCGGGGGGCATTGGTGTCACCCTGTGGGAAGCCATACGCGGCTTCCAGATGGCCCAGACCTGCGCCATTCTAATCATCATCATTGTTGCGGTGAGCTGTATCGACATTGTGTCGCAGCGCCTGCGGAAACATTTCATCTAAGTATTGCGCGGGTGATGCGGACGTCGCCCGACACGTTGATCATGGACTTGTCTAGACAACCTCAAGCGCGATATCTGCAGATTGCTGATGCGCTGCGAGACCAACTTGGCGGCTACAAGGCAGGCGAATATCTGCCGTCCGAATCGGCGTTGGCTGAGCAGTTTGATGTCAATCGACACACCTTGCGTCGAGCAGTAGACGAACTGGTAGCCGAAGGCCGAGTGCTTCGTCATAAGGGGCGGGGAAGCTGCGTATTACCTCAGGCCATCGTTTATCCGTTACATGCAAGCAGTGCCTACAGCAAGACTCTTGAAGGCATGGGGTTTCGTTCGGGCGCAGTGTTGTTAGCACGGCGCGAGCGGGAGGCCAAGGATGACGAGATCGCCGATCTGCAACTGGATAGAGAAGAAGCCGTGCTCGAGATCCGGACTTTACGTTTACTGGATGAGCAGCCCATCAGCTTGATTACCCACTGCTTTGCCCGTCGGCATCTCGAATTTGTCCATGCCTATACGGGGGGATCGATGCGCGAGCATCTTGCGCGGCAAGGCGTGAAGCTGCAGCGGTTTTCCACACTAATTGGGGCCCGTACGCCCAGCCAACACACCGCTTTGCAATTGATGATGCCCAGACATACACCAGTTCTGAGCATCCGCACGCTTTCCTGTGGCTCGGATGGCCGCCCATTTGAATTGTCCCGATCCCTCACTCGGGCAGACCGTTTCAATTACCACGTTATTTCTGGAGAACAAAGTGACCAATAGACCTGCAAGGTCAGGGACCAATTCTGGACACGAGCGACGTCAGCAGTGGATGAAAGTGTTGGCCGGCGCAGGCTCACGCCTCTCGGAGTACAGCGAAGAGTTACGCCGTACCGAATACCGCTTTATCCGGCCAGCGGAGGTCGGCATGGTGATGGTGCGCGGTCGCATGGGCGGCGATGGCGCCCCGTTCAATCTGGGCGAAATGACAGTGACGCGCTGTGTCGTGCAACTGGCAGACGGCCGACATGGACATAGCTACGTCGCGGGCCGCAGCAAGCAGCAAGCAGAGCTGGCGGCACTGGCGGATGCGCATCTGCAAGGCGAAAACCAACAGCAATGGATGGATCGCTTGATCGAACCTCTACAGCGTGCTCAGGAAAAACAGCGCGCCGCCAAAGAGGCGGAAAGTGCGGCGACCAAAGTTGATTTTGTGACCATGGTCAGGGGAGACGACGCATGACGACTGCTTCATTGCTGGTACCGGGTTTTTCAGAGCCAGTTCACGAGGCACAGCAAGTGTTTCGACGCGCCCTGACGGCCTTATCTGAACCGGGAACAATTCAACAAATTGCAGATGCGCCTAGCGTAGGCGGCCTTGCACCGGCTACTTATGCGCTCAGCCTTTGCCTTTTGGATAGCGACACACCGGTATGGCTGAGTCCCTCCCTGGATACGCCTGAGCTTCGCGCCAACCTGGCTTTCCATTGTGGTTGCCCAGTTGTGTCAGATTCCCAGCAAGCCGGCTTCGCACTGCTTGATGCCGCTGAGGCCGCTGACTTCCCCGAGCTCAATCCAGGTACTGATCGAGATCCCGATTTGTCGTGCACCGTACTGATGCAACTGAACGATTTGGATGGCGGCCAGGCCGCGACCTGGCAGGGCCCAGGCATTCTCGGTAATCGCGTCATGCATCTGCCACTGACCGAGGCGTTCTGGGCCTGGCGCGGCGCCCATGCCTTCCCAAGAGGACTGGATGTCTTTTTTACCGCCGGCGATTCGCTCGTGGGCTTGCCCCGCAGTACACGCGTGCTGCGGATGATGCAGGAGGAAAACTGAATGTATGTAGCCGTAAAAGGGGGCGAGCACGCAATCGACAATGCGCATGCCTTGCTCGCACGAAGAAGGCGGGGTGACACCGCGGTGCCGGAATTGACGGTCGAACAAATACGTCAGCAAATGCCTTTGGCCGTGGCCAGGGTCATGAGCGAGGGCTCCTTATTCGACGAAGAACTCGCCGCGCTGGCTATTAAGCAGGCAGCAGGCGATCTGCTGGAAGCCATATTCCTGCTGCGCGCATATCGGACAACGCTGCCGCGCTTTATGGCGAGCCTCCCAATGCAGACCGAAACGATGCGGGTCGATCGACGCATATCGGCGATTTTCAAGGATTTGCCGGGTGGTCAACGTTTGGGCCCGACCTTCGACTATACCCATCGCCTGCTCGACTTCAGCTTGTTGGGGCAAAGTAAAGAGCAGCCAGAGATGCCGGTTGAGAGTTCCGATAGCCCGCCCGAGCCGTGTCCGAGAGTGGCAGACATGCTCTCTCAAGAAGGCCTGCTGCAACAGGAAGCGATGGGCGATGGGGCAGTGCCGGACATCACACGCGAACCCATGGATTTTCCATCCACACGAGCGCAGCGACTTCAGGCCCTGGCGCGCGGTGACGAGGGGTTCCTGCTGGCAATGGGCTATTCAACGCAGCGCGGCTATGGCCGCAACCATCCTTTCGCCGGTGAGATTCGTATCGGTGAGGTTGAGGTGTGGGTGGAGCCGGAAGAGCTTGGTTTTCCTGTGCCTCTGGGAGAAATAGAGATTACGGAGTGCGAAATGATCACTCAGTTCGTCGGCAGCAAAACCCAGCCGCCGCAATTTACGCGCGGCTATGGCCTGGCTTTCGGTAATGCCGAACGCAAGGCCATGGGTATGGCGCTGGTGGATCGGGCCCTGCGCGCAGACGAGTTTCAGGAGGCAGCGGATTCGCCCGCACAGCAAGAAGAATTCGTCTTGATGCATTGCGATAACGTCGAGGCTGCCGGTTTCGTCTCGCACTTGAAGCTGCCGCATTACGTCGATTTTCAATCCGAACTTGATTTGATTCGCAAGATGCGCCGTAACACGACCAGCCTTGCGCCCAGCACGGAGGAAGCGGCATGAGCCAGCACGCTGAAAGTAACCATATTGTTGAGGCGGGATATAACTTTGCCTATCTCGACGAGCAAACCAAGCGCAGCCTGCGTAGGGGTTTACTCAAGGCGGTGGCGATTCCCGGGTTCCAAGTGCCCTTTGGCGGCCGTGAAATGCCCTTACCCTATGGTTGGGGAACGGGCGGTATGCAAGTGACGGCCGCCGTGTTGGGCCGCGACGATGTGCTCAAGGTCATTGACCAGGGCGCAGATGATACGACCAACGCGGTATCAATTCGGCGCTTCTTTACGAGAACGGCGGGCGTAGAGACGACCGAACGCACGCACCATGCATCGATCATCCAGACGCGCCACCGCATTCCCGAAACCGCTCTGCGCAGTGGTCAGATCATGGTGTTTCAAGTGCCCATTCCTGAACCGCTGCGATTCATTGAGCCGTCTGATTCCGAAACCCGCGCGATGCATGCTTTGAATGATTACGGCGTAATGCACGTGAAGCTGTACGAGGACATCGCCACCTACGGACACATCGCAACCACGTATGCCTACCCGGTCATGGTGGACCAGCGCTACGTGATGGACCCATCGCCCATACCCAAATTCGACAATCCCAAACTAAATATGAGTTCAGCGCTGATGTTGTTCGGTGCGGGCCGTGAAAAACGGCTTTATGCATTGCCCCCGTACACCCGGGTCCAAAGTCTGGATTTTGAAGATCACCCGTTCGAATTGCCCAAGTGGGAGCAAAGCTGCGCGTTCTGCCACAGCACGGAGTCCTATCTGGACGAGCTGATTGTGGATGACGAGGGCACGCGTCAATTCGTTTGCTCCGATACCGATTACTGCAGCCAGCGCTGCAATGAGCAGGAGGCCTTGGCATGAATCCGCTTTTATCAGTGCGCGACCTCACCTTGTTATACGGGCCGGAGAAAGGATGCCAGGGTGTCTCTTTCGATCTGTACCCCGGCGAAGTACTGGGCATTGTGGGGGAATCTGGGTCCGGCAAGTCGACGCTTTTAAGTGTGCTTTCGGGTCGGAACAGACCCGATTGCGGCCAGGTGTTTTATCACTGCCCGCAGACCGGTTCCATTGACCTTTACCAAGCAAGCGAAGCTGAGCGGCGTAATTTGTTGCGAACCCAATGGGGTTTTGTTGAGCAGAACCCGCGCGATGGCCTGCGGATGAACGTCTCTGCGGGGGCCAATATTGGCGAGCGATTGATGGCGCAAGGCGTCCGCCATTACGGGCAACTGCGCCAGGCCGGCTTGCAGTGGCTCAAGCAGGTGGAAATCGATCCTTCGCGCATAGATGATCTTCCCCGCACCTTTTCCGGGGGCATGCAACAGCGCTTGCAGATCGCACGCAACCTCGTCTCCAGCCCCAAGTTGATGTTTATGGACGAGCCCACAGGCGGATTGGACGTTTCGGTGCAAGCCCATCTTCTCGATTTGCTTCGACGCATCGTCCGAGAGCTGCAGCTTGCAGTGGTCATCGTCACTCACGATCTGGCGGTGGCAAGGCTGCTGGCAGATCGCTTAATGGTGATGCGCCGCTCTCGCGTCGTCGAAGCGGGACTGACCGATCAAATCTTGGACGACCCGCAGCATGCTTACAGCCAGCTGCTGGTGTCTTCTGTGTTGCAGCCCTAGGGGGAAGAATGGATACCGTTATGGAAGTTAAAGGTCTGGCCAAGACCTTCACACTCCACCAGCAGCACGGGGTTGAGCTCAACGTGCTGCAAAGCCTGGATTTTTCTTTACTGGCTGGCGAATGCATGCTTTTGCATGGACGCTCAGGCGCCGGCAAGTCCACTTTGCTGCGCACGCTTTATGGCAATTACCTACCTGCTGCAGGCAGCATACGGGTACGTCATCAGGGGAAAATGGTGGAAATGCTGGGCTCCGAACCCCGGCAGACGCTGGAGTTGAGGCGCACAACAATTGGCTATGTAAGTCAGTTTCTGCGCGTGATTCCGCGTGTGAGTTGTCTCGATGTCGTCATGGAGCCCGCTCGTGCTCGCGGCATGGCTTTGGATAAGGCAACAGCGCGGGCCGAAGCACTCTTATCGCGCTTGGGCATACCGCCGCGTCTATGGACGCTGGCTCCCGGCACGTTTTCAGGCGGCGAGCAGCAGCGTGTGAACATCGCTCGTAGCTTCATGGTGCACTGGCCAATTCTGCTGCTGGATGAGCCGACCGCATCGCTGGACGACGCCAATCGCAATGTGGTGATCGAACTGATTAAGGAGGCGCTGCGAGCCGGTTCTGCGCTGATCGCCATCTCGCACGATGCCGACACACGTAACGCGATCGCCGATCGCTATCTCGACATGACGCCCAAGGAATTAAGCCATGCCATCTGAGCAAATTTTGACCAATGCCCGTGTCGTAACCGAATCCGAGGTTTTCCTGGGTACCGTTGTGGTGTGCGACGGTCTGATCAGCGACATCAGTGAAGGGGTAAGCCAGCTTGCCAGATCACAGGACTTGCAAGGTGACTATCTCTTCCCGGGCTTAGTGGAACTACATACCGACAACCTAGAAAAATATATGAACCCGCGCCCTGGTGTGGACTGGCCGCCCGAATCTGCAGTGCTCGCGCACGATGCACAGATAGTGGCGGCGGGCATCACCACGGTGTTCGATGCGTTGGCAATTGGCGACGTCAATCCCAAAGGCGACCGCATGCGGCAACTGCCCGTGATGCAACAGGCCATCACCCACGCCGAGCAACGCGGACACACCCGGGCTGAACATCGTCTGCACCTGCGCTGTGAGCTAAGCCACGAGAAAACGCTGGATGTATTCAACGAGCTGGTCGAGAGCCCACTCGTGCAAATGGTTTCTGTCATGGATCATTCGCCCGGGCAGCGGCAGTTCGTCAAGATTGAGAAATACCGCGAGTATTACCAAGGCAAATATCACTTGAGCGACGCCGAGATGGAAGACTTCATTGAGCGGCAAAAAGCAAATTCGCGTCGCTACAGCGATGCCTATAGGCGCTCGATTGCGACGGAATGCCGGCAGCGTTCGCTGTCTCTGGCCAGCCATGATGATGCGACGGTGGAACACGTGCAAGAGTCTGCCGAGTACGGCATGAGCATCGCTGAATTCCCCACCACGGTGGAAGCAGCCACGGTCAGCCATCAACTAGGTCTGAAAGTCTTGATGGGGGCGCCGAATATCGTGCGTGGTGGTTCGCATTCCGGCAATGTGGCTGCCGCAGATCTGGCCACCCAGGGTGTGCTGGATATTCTGTCCAGTGACTACTACCCGTCCAGCATGCTGCAGGCAGCGCGTCGCTTGACCGATGAGGTCGAAGGTTACGATCTGCCCCGAGCGGTGCGCGCAATCAGTTTGGCCCCTGCCCGTGCGGCCGGCCTGGACGACCGTGGCGAAATTCGCGTGGGGCTGCGAGCGGACTTGGTGCGTGTGCATTCGCACGAGAAGCAGTTCGTGGTTGACCAAGTATGGCGCAGTGGTCGACGCGTATTCTGATGGGCGGGCGTCTAATCTATTTGATGGGGCCGTCCGGCTCGGGTAAAGACACTGTGCTCCAAGGGCTCTCCCGCCTTTTGGGCCCGCAGTGTTACTTGGCGCCCCGGTTAGTTACGCGGCAGCAAACCGACACTGAGCGAGGAGCGATATCGGTGTCCGAAGCCGAGTTTATGCGTTTGGAACGCCGTGGCGCCCTGGCCATGGCGTGGCGGGCCAATGGCTTGTGCTATGGCGTCCCTAGCGAGATAAACCTCAGGCTCGCTGCAGGAAAAGATGTGCTGCTCAATGGCTCACGTGAATATCTACCTGAAGCGCGTAAGCGTTATCCAGGGCTGGTACCCGTTCTGTTGAAGGTCGACGCCGCCACGCTGCGCCGCCGCCTATTATGCCGCGGGCGCGAAACGCAAGAACAGATAGGCCGGCGTATGGACCGCAATGCAAATTACGAGAGCCTCGTAGACTCGGCCGATTCCCATGCCATCATGGTGATCGATAACTCGCGTGAAGCTGAACAGGCGATTCGGGAACTTTATCAATATCTTTATCCCTTAGGGGCCGAATCCATGGAACCATCATGCAGCTGACATTACTCGGCACCGGCAGCGCCGCGCAAATTCCCGTCTATAACTGTGATTGCGCCGCATGTGAACGCGCGCGGCAGACGCCGCGCTTTCGCCGGGGCCCTTGTTCGGCTTTGCTTGAATGCGGGGACGAACGTTGGTTGATCGATGCGGGGCTAAGCGATCTAACTGAACGTTTTCCACCCGGGAGCCTGAGCGGCATACTCCAGACTCACTATCACGCTGACCATGCGCAAGGTCTCTTGCATCTGCGTTGGGGCAAGAACTTGCGCATTCCCGTCTTGGGGCCTGCGGACCCGGACGGCCTTGCAGACCTATATCGTCATCCCGGCATTCTGGATTTCTCGAGAACGCTGACTGCTTTCTCTTCTGAAACCTTAGGTGCTATGACTGTGACGCCCGTTCCACTCGTGCATTCACGGCCAACGTTTGGCTACGTGTTTGATGCGGGCGATAAAAGTTTCGCGTATTTGACCGATACCGTGGGGCTGTCCTCGGACACCACCCAATTTTTGCGCCGTAGGTCTTTGGATTTGCTCGTATTGGATTGTTCCTTTCCACCTGCCGACAACCCCCCGCGCAATCATAATGATTTGAATCAGGCGCTAAGCATTGTGAGTTCCTTGAACGTAAAGCAGACGGTGTTGACTCACATCGGCCATGGCTTTGACACATGGCTAATGGGGGCCGCCGGCAGCTTACCCCAAGGAGTGGAAATCGCTTATGACGGCATGGTGCTAAGAGGGTAGCCCGTCAGCCGGAACATCGCTGCTGTCCGACGGGACGGTAGCCGGGTTCAGTGTGGCGACAAAGTTGCGCGTGCGCTCATGAGTGGGGGTCGCGAAAAGCGTATGCGGAGCGCCGGCCTCTACAATCACGCCCCCATCTAAAAAGGCCACCTGTTGGGCAATGCTGGCTGCCAGGCGTAGGTCGTGGGTTGCCATCAGCATAGTCATGCCTTCAGCGGCGAGTAGCCGCAGCACTTCAACCACTTCCCCGGCCAGGCTGGGGTCCAAGGCCGAAGTCGGCTCATCGCAAAGCAGCACCCGCGGCGAGGGCGCCAGCGCGCGCGCGATGGCGACGCGTTGCTGCTGCCCGCCGGAAAGTGTGGCGGGCCACGCGTCTCGTTTTGCAGCCATGTCCACTTTTTCCAGCAGCTGCATGGCTCTTTGCTCCGCTCGCTCCCGTGACCACCGCAGTACGGTAACGGGGCCTTCCATCACGTTTCCGATCACGGTGCGATGTGGAAACAACTGAAAATTCTGAAACACCATTTCCGTCTGGTGGCGGATGCGCAAAATATCCCGGGTATGAGGACGGGCACCGTGAAACTGCAAGGTCTCAGTTCCCAGCGTCAAAGTGCCCGAATCCGGAACCTCCAATAGATTCACGCACCTTAGCAAGGTACTTTTGCCGCTACCTGATGTGAATCACCCCGGAAATGAACTGACCCCCAAGAGTTGGACGGTTAA
>CAZMVM010000089.1:0-13587 GCA_964569785.1 uncultured Pigmentiphaga sp.
TGTTCAGCCCGCAATGGCTCAAGCTGCAAGAACTCCGATCGGAGAGGTGAACGCAACCATCGGCAGTGATGCGTACTCTGGCGTAACACTTCAAGCACCTTCCGAAGGGACAGCGACAGCTAATTCTCGTCGTACGGGCCCATCAACCCAGCTCAGTATTCAGGCACATGATCCGAAAGCGAAACGAGTGTTACACCGGGTGCTGACAGTGGAGATCGCATTGATGGGCAGTGATAGTTCGGCTGGCATCGCAGAAGCCACGGTCTCCTGGTGGCCAGCAGGCATGCGCAAGCCTTTCTACCACAGCGAAGGCAGCGAAGCGGAGCTTGACGTATCTGTTGATACGCTATCTCTCGACGGTGACGCGCCTTCGGTGAGCGGTAGCTTTTCGGCCCGTTTATGTCGCAAAGACGCCTTTCACACTACGCCTGACGCGACCCACTGTGTGCCCGTAAAAGGAACTTTCAAGACAGCGCTACAAAAGGAAAGATAAGCAAAAATCGCGTTGACCCTGTCGAAGGTTCGGGACGACATCGTGCCCATGCACTTGCAGGACAGACGGCTGACGCTTCCTTTGTCGGGCGATGCGTTTACCGTGGGTGGATAGGGCCGAAAGGCTTTTACACGGCGTCAACAAAGGCTGCATAATTTCGCCAAAGCAATTTTAATAGTGGTTCGGAAGAGACATGAAGCGCTACCTTTGCCTGGCCGACTTTGAAGCGCCTGCTCGTCGCAAATTACCGCGTTCCGTTTATGGGTTCATAAACGGCAGCGCGGAAGACGGAGCCACCTTGCGCGCAAATCTCGAAGCATTCGACCACGTACGCTTTGAGCCGCGGGTTCTCATTGATACGTCCACCAGGAGTTCGCGTGTTATTACGCTAGGCGAGGAATGGTCTGCTCCCTTCGGCATCGCGCCCATGGGAGCTATGGGTGTAGCGGTGTATCAGGCTGACTTGCTCATGGCGCGCGCCGCGGCCAAGGCAAATATCCCTTTTATCCTAAGCGGCGCGTCACTCTATAGCATGGAGCGCGTCGCCGCCGAAAACTCTCGCACTTGGTTCCAGGCCTATTTGTCTTCCGACCGCGCCGAAAACTCTCGCTTGATCGAACGTGTTGAACATTGCGGCTTCAACACACTCGTCATTACTGTCGACGTGCCGGTCGGCGGCAACCGGGAAACCGATATCCGCCATGGATACTCATCCCCGCTTCGGCCCAGCCTGCGTCTGACCTTGGATGGTCTCACCCATCCGCGTTGGCTTCTTGGAACCTTCCTGAAAACCTTGATCCGCGAAGGGATGCCACACTTCGACAATTTCGCTACTCCGCGCACGCCCATGCTATCACGGACAGCAATGCGACCCCATCAGCGAGATCAACTGTGCTGGGATGACGTGCAGAGACTTCGCGAAAGGTGGAAGGGTAACCTCGTCATTAAAGGCGTGCTCTCAGCACACGATGTACGCTTGGCGCGCGCGGCAGGGTTCGATGGTGTCATCGCTTCGAATCACGGCGGCAGGCAGCTGGACGGCGCGGTGTCTCCTATGGAAGTACTGAGTGCCATGAAGGCCGAAGCTGGCACACTTGCCCTGATGTGCGACAGCGGTTTCCGACGCGGCTCGCATATCCTCAAAGGCATGAGTCTCGGCGCGTCTCATGTATTCTTGGGCCGCCCGTTTCTTTACGCTGCCGTGGCAGGAGGCGAAGCAGGCGTGCTCCGCGCCATTGAACTTTTGCAGGCAGAGATCATGCGCAATATGGCGCTTTTGGGCTGGAGTACACCCTATGGAGAGGGGCATCCCCCGCTCGCCGAGAACCCTCGCGGCGAGAACCCGGAAAACTCGGCTACGGCTGCCCAACGTCGGCTTACTTCGGTGAGCTAGGTTCCACATGGTTCGCCCCATCCTCTTCCACCGTGTAGCCACGGTCGCGTGAGGCCTCCAGCGATGGCCAATTTTGCGCCCCATGAAAGATACCTCGCAATAGGCAAAAGGCGTTTGTACACTCATGGGTAAACATCGCGACCTTAGGCCTCAACCGCAACCGGCAAAATGGCAGGCTCGCATCCTGCGATTAGAAGTCGAAGATCATCCGTTAGCCTATGCTAGCTTTGAAGGCTAGACCCCCCCGGGCCAATAGGGTGCCGGCAAAGTCTCGAGGCATCGTCCCTGTCTGCCGTTCCTACTACCGGAACTCGGGGAGCGCCCAAGCTGCATATCTAGATCATCGCACCGCCGCCAGAACATACGCCAACGAGCGGCCTCGCCATCGCTCCGGCATCGCCTTCCTGAATGACCCATCATACAAAGTTATTGTTTGCTAGAGCTTTTTCGACTGGGTTTCTGCCGATTTTCTATATCGGTGAAATGATCGATAACCAGCTGTTCTAACAACGGTAATTCCTGTATATCGCCTCGATGACAAATAACGAACTGGCGGGTGGCCCAAGCATCGGTCAAGGGGATCACTTGGATATCAGACCGGAAGCGGTATGCGTCCGCCACTTCGACCGGTAGGATGCTAATCGCAAGCTTTGAACGCACAACTCGCAGTGCCGCATCAAAACCGGACACAAACACCCGAAATGTGAAACTTTTCCCAACGTCAATGGCAGCCTGACGCAGGTAGGACACGACCGTGCTGTTCAGCGGCATACCGACATGTTGGTAATCA
Organism: uncultured Pigmentiphaga sp.; assembly: GCA_964569785.1. Lineage (GTDB taxonomy): Bacteria > Pseudomonadota > Gammaproteobacteria > Burkholderiales > Burkholderiaceae_B > Verticiella. Next base: position 2,677 of record CAZMVM010000089.1, read on the forward strand.
AGCGTCTCTTTGAACTTGATGCGGTCGCGTGAGGCGAGGGGGTGATTCTCAGGCACCACAACGGCCAGGCGGTCGGTTCGATACGGGCGCGTCTGCAAATCCTTGAAGTCGGTGTGGTTCCAGCAAATGCCGATTTTGGCGTCGCCTTGGCGAACGCCCTCGACCACCCCTGCACTGTTCCGCTCTTCAATTTCGAACTGAATGCCCTGATGTTCGGACTTCTTGAGAAAATTGGCGATATCGTCCGGCAAAGACTCCGATAATACGGAGGCCGTCGCCAGGATGCGAACTTGCCCTCGTAATCCCTGAGAATACGCGGCCATGTCACGTTGAAGACGGTCCAGAATCACCTGAATGCCGTTGACATGCTCAAGCAGCGTGAGGCCCGCTGGCGTGGGCAACACCCCTTGGCGTCGTCGCTCAAGCAGTTGCACTCCCAAGTCCGACTCAAGCTGGGCCATGCGTTTGCTAAGTGCAGATGGAACCAAGTGCGCCCTTTTTGCCGCCTGCGAAATATTGCCGGCCGCACAAACAAGCGAGAAAAGCTTAAGGCTGGTTAGGTCGGGATTCTTAGCAAACATGCGTTCGTCGTTGTGAAATTAAGGAACGAGAAGCCTGAGAATTCTTCACTTTACATGACCACTCGGAATAAACACAATGCCTACAGTGACAGGAGGAGACCATGCCTCAGGAATTCACTGCTTTGAGCGCGCCTCGCATACCTCAAAAGGTGACCGTGCGGGAAGTGGGCCTGCGTGATGGTTTACAAAGCGTTCAGGCGATCTTACCTACAGAATTAAAATGCCGGTGGATCGACGATGCTTATCAGGCCGGGTTGCGCGAGATTGAAATCGGTTCCATGGTGCCCCCCCGACTGCTTCCCCAGTTGGCCGACACACGGGACGTCCTGGCGTACGCGAAGCGTTACGTGGATCTTGGCACCTCAGTCCTCGTGCCCAATCTAAAGGGCGCCGAGCTTGCATTCATGGGAGAACCCGACGTCATCACCATTCCCATCTCTGCGAGCACGGCTCACAGCCTTGCTAATGTACGCAAGTCGCCCGAAGAGATGGTCAGCGAGGTTGCGCGCATTTGCGCGCTGCGCGACAGTGCGGGCTCCAAAACTCGCGTCAATGTCGGCATCGGAACGGCCTGGGGATGTACGCTGCAGGGCGAAGTTCCTCAATCCGCGGTACTTGAATTAGCTCGCGCATTAATGGACACCGGATGCGACATGCTCAGTCTGGGCGACACCGTCGGCTACGCCGACCCGAATGCCGTTGCCCGCCTTTTTGAACAAGTCGCACGAATTGCTGGCCCCCGGCTCCGGGGCGCACATTTTCATGACACACGGGGCCTGGCTCTGGCCAATGTGTATGCTGCCATGACCGTGGGGATTGTTGAGTTTGATGGTGCACTCGGCGGCATCGGCGGCTGCCCGCACGCGCCCGGTGCGTCGGGCAATGTTGCTACTGAAGATCTAATCTACCTGCTGGACAGTATGAGGGTGCATACCGGTATCAGTCTCAAGCAATTGCTCATCATGCGTGAACAATTGCAGTCGTGGTTACCACACGAACGGCTTTCTGGTGTCATCTGGCATGCCGGGCCACCCCGCCACTGGGATGAGCAGAAGTCCAGCGCGACGGGCGTACAGGAGCCTACGACATGACGACATACTCGCCGCAGCCGCTGGATGGCGTGCGCATCTTGGAGCTTTCGCATATGGTCATGGGCCCCACATGCGGCATGATCTTGGCGGATTTGGGGGCCGAAGTGATTAAGGTCGAACCGCCCGGCGGGGATCGTACTCGCCAGCTGACAGGTCTTGGCGTTGGTTTTTTCCGTACATTTAACCGTAATAAGAAAAGCATTGTCGTCGACCTCAACACTGCCGAAGGGCAGGAAACGGTTAAGAAGCTCATTCCTCATTTCGATGTCTTGCTAGAGAATTTTCGACCCGGCCTGATGGCAAAGTTCGGTCTCGATTACGAATCGCTCTCGGCCATTAATCCACGCTTGATCTACGCGTCGCTGAAAGGCTTTTTGCCCGGACCTTACGAAAACCGTCTGGCGTTGGATGAGGTCGTTCAATTCATGGGCGGGTTGGCCTACATGACCGGCCCGGAAGGTAGACCGTTACGAGCGGGCAGCTCGGTCAATGACATCATGGGCGGTATGTTCGGTGTGATCGGCGTACTCGCCGCGTTGAGGGAACGAGAGTTCACCGGCCGCGGCCAAGAAATACAGTCGGCGCTTTACGAAAACTGCGTCCTGCTTTCCGCCCAACATATGCAGCAATACGCGATAACGAAAGAGCCTCCCAGGCCCTTGCCGCAACGGGCCACAGCGTGGGGCATCTATGACTTGTTCGATTTGGGGGATCATCAGCAGGTATTCATCGCGGCCGTTAGCGATAAGCAGTTTCATGCGCTGTGTCAGGTGCTGAACGTTTTGCAGTTGCTTCAAGACCCGAAGCACAGTAGCAATACGCTACGTGTGCAAGCTAGGCCGACACTGATTCCCGCCTTGGCAAGGGCCCTGGCCACCTGGACCCTGCCCGACATTACGCGCGAGCTCGAGGCCGCTGGCATCCCATACGCACAAGTGAAACGCCCGGACGAACTTTTCGATGATCCGCACCTTCAAGCCAGTGGTGGCCTGGTCGGAATGCAATGTGATGATGGAACGATGACCGAGATTCCGTTGTTACCCCTCACGATGCAAGGTAAGCGCCTCGGTGTGCGCCGCCCGCTTCCAGCTATCGGAGAGCACACTGATGAAATTCTTCAACGCTATCTTGGCCCTTCATAAGCTGCGGATTGCCCTTGGGCAGAATGAGTATGCACGGCAAAGCTTGCATTGATCGCCCTATTAGTAGTTAGCTCGCCTTAATATTTGTATAGTTTTCTGTATGCCCGGCACGATCAACGTTTGTTGACCGACCCCGCTGCAATCGACGTATAGAAGTGTTAGAAGAAGCCAGGGCCAAGGCATCGTTCCAGTCACTCCGCTAAAGCCGAAAGCGGCTCGTCGACCAAGTGCTACGGCTTACCTTGCACAACGTTGCGGAGCGTTCGATCCTGGCCTATCCGACAAAGGAGACACATGATGAACAAGAAAACCTTCTTAGGTGCTGCTCTCGCCATTGCCCTGACCTCTGCCACGGCCTGGTCGGCAGATTACACCATGCGCATTAGTCACCAATTTCCACCGTCGCACCATACCTCACCCCTGCTGGAACAATTCGCCAAGGACGTAGCCGCCGAAACCGATGGGAAGGTCGAAGTTCAACTATTTGGTGCAGCACAACTTTATAAACCGCAGCAGCATCATGCAGCTGTCGCGAGCGGCCAAATCGAGGCGGCCATCATCCTGTCGATTCAGTGGGGTGGCACCATTCCCGAGATGGCTGTTACCACCATACCCTTTCTGGTGTCCTCCCCCGAAGCCCAGCGGGCCTTTGTCAAATCTGAAGCGGCGGCTATGCTTGAAGACAAATTGCTGGAGAAGGGTGTGAAAAACATCGCATGGATTGTAGATGCGAACGATATCGTCTTCACCTCTTCTACGGGCCTACTCGATGCGCCCGAAAAATTCGACGGAGTAAAAATTCGAGGCATCAATCGTCTCTTCGACTCGGGCCTCACCGCCATGGGTGCGGTCTCGGTGGCCATGCCAGGGTCCGAGGTCTATCAGGCGCTGCAAACCCGTGTGATTGATGCTGCGTTGACTGGCGTGCAGGCTGCACACGCGCGCAAGTTCTATGAAGTGCAGGAATATGGTGTCGCCACCCCTATTTTCTTAGTATTCGACAACCTGGTGGTGAACCCGGCTTGGTGGAACAGCTTGCCCGAGGATATACGAGCAGGCATTCAACGCGCTGCAGATAAGGCCGTACAAACCTCGATCATTCCCCATGACGGCGTAGCAGAATCCGACGTCAAAGCATTGCAAGACGCAGGCATGAAGGTACATGTTCTTACCAAAGAACAGCAGAAAGTTATGGCCAACGCCATGCAGCCACCCGTCATCGACGAGTTTCTGAAATCAACCGGTCCCGACGGCCAAAAGCTTCTCGATATGGTCAAGAATCTTTAATTCGCAAGGGTTGGAATGTTACGCGCACCCCATCCTGACGAGATCGATGCTTCTCGCCCCGCGCTAAATCACTACGTGCGCTTTGTGCGCATTCTTTGCCAGGCTGCTTTCGCCTTTGCCGCAGTCCTGGTGTTGCTGGACTTGCTGTTGATTGGGTTAGCGGTCGTGATGCGTTATGTGTTCACTACCGCTTTCCCGGGCGCGGACGAGATCGTCGCTTTCAGCCTAACTGCGATTGTCATGATGGCCGCACCGGAGATCCTTCGTCAGAAGCGACATATTGCGGTCGATATTCTGCTGGGAGTTTTGTCAACACGGGCCAGAATCTGGGCCAACCTTTGGGCCGGCCTCACCGTCTTGATGGTAGCTCTATTGCTCATAGTCAATGGATTTGACACTGTAGCGCTTTCCCGCATGATCGGTTCCTTAAGTGACGGCCACCTGGAGTGGCCAGTATGGACGTTGCAATTATTTCTACCACTTGGGGGCGCTTTGTTGGGATTGGTTTCTATTGAACAAATGTGGCGCAGTTTGGTCGCGCTGGGAGATCAAACTGCCGAGGAGGCGAACATCAAAGAAGGTTGCGGCATTTCCGACGAAACTCCAGACAAATCTCCCCTTCCTCGTAGCTAGAACGGAGGCCGCCATGACTATCGTATTCGTGCTTGTCGGTCTCCTGGCATTACTGTTTACGGGCATTCCTATCTTCGCTGGCCTTACACTGTTTGGAGGCGGACTACTCTTACACGAACAAGGCAACCTTGGGCCGGTTACTGCCGTTATTTTCGGCGAAGTCAACCAATACCTATTGGTGGCGATTCCGCTATTCGCGTTCATGGCGCATATCATGATTCGTGGCAAGGTCATGGACGACCTCTACGATGCCGCCTATACCTTTACACGCCACCTGCCGGGCGGGCTGGCTGTTGCAACTATTCTGGCTTGCACTATTTTCTCGGCAATCTCGGGATCTAGCGTTGCCACTGCACTAACGATAGGTGCAGTCGCCATTCCTCAAATGCTTAGGTATGGCTATGAGCCCCGCATCGCCTACGGTGCTGTGGCTGCCGGGGGCACACTGGGTATCTTGATACCCCCGTCAGGCCCGATGATTTTATATGGGGTTACCACCGATGCTTCAATCGGCAAGCTCTTTATTGCTGGGGTCATTCCCGGCATCTTGATGGCCTTTGTTTTTTCCGCCTGGGTTGCCTTTAGATGCTCACGATCGCCGGAAATTCAACGTGAACCACGCGCGACACTGACGGAGCTGAAATCCGCACTTCGCAAGTCGTTTTGGGCCTTGATGCTGCCGCTTATCGTGCTGGGCGGTATGTACGCCGGGATATTCACAGCTACGGAAGCGGCCGCCGTGGGTGCCTGGTTTGCCATTCTGATTACAGCCTTCATTTATCGCAGCATCGGCTGGTCAGATCTTTGGGGTGCCGCAAAAGAGGCATGTGGGCTGTCGGCCATATTATTCATGGTTCTCGCCGGTGCCACCGTGTTCAGTCATGTACTCACCAAAATGCGCATACCGCAGGGTATTGTCGAGTCGCTCATTGCGCTCGACGTAGGGGCGGCTGGATTCGTACTCATCATGATGGTGTTAGTCCTGGTTCTTGGCATGTTTTTAGAATCAGTAGCCATCATTCTGGTGACGATGCCCGTTATTCTGCCCGCTATGCTGCACTTGGGCATCGACCCGGTTTGGTACTGGGTGTTGTTGGTCATCAATCTTGAGATCGCGATGATTACACCACCCGTGGGGATGAATCTGTTTACCATAAAAGCCATCACACAGGCGCCGTTAGGCCCTATCATTCGCGGCTCCGCGCCTTACGTTGTACTGATGCTGGCGGTTCTCCTGATTATTTTCTACCTGCCCTCCATTGCAATGTGGCTGCCTCGTACCATGATCTATTGATGCTCGCCGAGATTGACATTCATGACAAACGCGGCCAACCTCTTAGGGGCGTCCACACGCGCCTAGCAGGTACGTGTAAGAACGCTTAGGCAATCCGAAAATGAGGAGGCTAGGCCGAGGCAGACCCGCCACCAGGCTCCTGGTCTGCGCACCCGGCGTGTAGAAGTATGCAAACAGGAAAACAACTCGACGGTAAAGTCGTAATGATCACCGGCGGAGGAGGTAGCGTTGGCGAAGCCGTTGCACGCCTGTTCCTCCAGCATGGCGCGAAGCTCATGCTGGGAGATCTTTCTAAAAGCAAACTTGACGAGGTCGCGGATCGCCTGCAGTCAGAACACGTGAGTACGCTACCCGTCGACGTGCGCTGCAGTGCCGGCGTCAAACAATTAGTCGATCAAACGCTCGAGCGCTATGGGGCATTGGACGTCGTCTTTAGCAATGCGGGTAATATCGGCCCCATCACTTCGCTCGCCAACTACCCGGAAGATGGCTTCGACGAGGCTCTCGCCGTACATGTACGAGGCGCCTTTTTGTGCTGTAAGCATTCCCTTCCCCATATGCGTCCCGGGGGTAGCATCATTATTACGTCGAGTGTTGCAGGTGTGCGCGGCGACCCAGGTCCGTACGGCTACATCACCGCAAAGCATGCACAAGTCGGGCTGATGCGAGCGGTGGCAAAAGAAGCTGCCAAACTAAACATACGTGTCAACACGTTGCACCCCGGGCCAATCCACAATGACTTCCAACGAGACGTTGAAGCGCAGCTGACACCCGTTCTACAGCGAGACGCGGGCGAGTTCTTCGACCAGATCATCCCTCTCGGACGCCACGCCGAGCCTGGTGAGATCGCTAACGCTGCTCTCTTTCTCGCTTCAGCCCAAAGTAGCTTTGTGACGGGTAGTGTACTCATGGTAGACGGTGGCATGAGCGCCTAACTAACCCATTGGCATCCCACTTGCCGACGCAACTCTTTCAACACCGTTATTGTTCGACTATCTACTACTCGAGCTGCAAATTCAGACCGACGACGAATACACGCTCATAAAGCTTTCCCCAATAAAAAGAGGGCCGCATATAGCGGCCTTCTTCATTGTTAGGCACATTTACCATGAAGGTTCTATAACCAATTCTAAAACCGATATATCGCCGCCAATCCGGAATCCACCGGCATACGTTGTGCTGGCACAATAATGACTTCGCCACCGGTCTTGAGTACCAGCTCGCCCAGATCATCCAACATGTCGTCGGCCTCGGTCAACTGAGACGCATCGGTTTGCAGCGCACCTGTCTTGGGATCGATGCGTCCAGGAAGCTGCCGCTCGGCTTCTAACAACAGAACACGTACTCGTCCCGCCACTGCCGCGACGGCGACGTCGGACAAATCAGCACTGCCTTGGTGAACATTACGGGCGGCGTGAAACTGATCGACGAGTCCGCTTAGCCGTTTTATGTAGCGTGGCTCCAATACCTGCCAGCACTGCTTACGCAACTCGTCAATAGACAACGAGTCGGGGTGGCTTTGAACTCCCTCGTCAAGGAGATTGGCGTTCGCGCTTACCGCGCGGAACATAGCATGATGCTCAGGCAGCGCGGCAAGAATCAAAGGCAGCCCAGATGGCTGCGAATACTGTTCGATCACCGCGCGGTCAACGGCGCGGAAGAACTTCTCGGTTTGGAGGTCAAGCAGTTCGCTTTTGCCGCCATGCGTATAACGGACCGTCCCTGATGCGCCGGCGGTCCCTGGTCCGCCAGTAGCCACCGTACGGGCGCGCGCCATACGTTCGGGCTGGTCATCGCCCAGCACATCGCCAGCGTTCGCGGGGAATTCGTCGACGACAATGATTTCGTTGATTTGATCTCGATTGCCTTCAAACAGTCGCGCGTTTTGTCGGTTGATGGCTAATACATGGAAACGGTCGGCTGACTGCAGTACGCGTAGCAGCGGCTTAACGTGAAAGCTATCGGCAACCACCGCCAGTCTAGGAGTTGGTCGATACAAGGTGACGATACGGAAAAGATCATCGCTACCGAAGACGGCGATACCGTCCGCGGTACGGTTCCAGAACTTTTCGTTTTGGGCCAACTCTTGAAAAGGTTTGAGCAGTTTTTCAACCTGCTCCTTATCCACCTTCCCACTTAATGATGCCTCGACCTCTTTGAGCAGGTTTTTGAAAAGGATGGGGTCTTGTTTTTTGTCTGGATGTTGGCGGTGGGTAGGCTGATAAAGGGAAATGCGAGGTGCGGAAGATTCAAAACTTATCAACTCCGCAAGGTTATGAAACTCAGCCATGAAGTTCACCTCCTGAATCTGTTACAAAGGGCAGCCGCACGGGCTTATGGCCGACCCCGATCAACACCAACAATCAAGGTCAAGCGTTTTGGAATCAATCACTCAAAGGACCGTTTTCTCCGGCCCCCGGGGGCGCGCCTGCGTCGCGGGGAATCTCTCGCCGTTTGCCTAGTGCGCTGTCTAGAGCCGCTAGCATCCGATCGGTAGCCCCGTCTATTGCCAGCGATACAGTAGGAGCCTCGTGGCGTGTAGCGATGGGATTCATGCCCGCTACTCGCGCTTCAATCAGGCAGCGCTTGTCGTTAGGGCCTGACTTGGCACTATTGATATCGCTAAGATGAACTTCAACGCGATTGATCTGGTCTTCAAAGCGCTTAAGCGTGCGAGTCAGCTTATTTTCGATATCCGCAACCAGGGCTTCGGTTGCTGCAATGTGATTATCCGTATTGATCTGAATTTTCATGACACTCCCCTTGCTGTTGTGCGCCGCTCAAAACGAGGATTGCAGCTGGATACCCGTTGGCTCATTGACGGTTAGCCCGGTGTCGCCTCGAGCGGTGCGTTCTTATTCGGATACAGCGCAAATCGGACCCTGAGTTGGACCCAACCACCGATCGAATAGCTCCACTCCGTCTGAAGAGCTCTCGTTATTGGGGCCAATATAGTGCACGAGGCCGCGGTTGCAGTATGATGGCCGCTACCACGCAAGTTTTGTGCGTGGTAATTCATGCAAGCTCGGGCGGATCTGCGTAATAGCTTGCAGTACCCACCCCAGCCTCTTCAACAATAGTACGAGTCGACGGAACGAAACCATGAAGAAAATCTCCGTTATCGTTGCCACGGTTAGTCTTGGATTACTCGCGGGCTGCCAAGCCCCTTATTCAGGCGGAAGTGGTCACTCCAGCCAGGCTGAATTCAACTGTATTGCGGGAACAGTTGGCGGGGCGATCATTGGCGGCCTGGTAGGCAGCACGATCGGCGGTGGGCGCGGACAAACGCTGGCGACCGCTGCAGGCATTGGCGCGGGCGGCTACGCTGGTCACGCGATGGGTTGCAAATAACGCTCGATTGAGGACCAGATCATGAAAAAAACACTTGTCCTGACCTTGGCCCTGAGCCTGTCGGCTCCCCTAACCGCCCTGGCACAAGATGGTTCTGTCATCTTCTCACAAGAACACTTCAACCAACTTGACGTGAATCAAGACGGACGCGTCAGCGAAACAGAGTATCGCCAGTTCATGGAGGGCGCGTTCGAGCAGCTCGACACCAACGGCGATAACCAGCTCAGTCAGGCAGAAGCTAACGCTGCACTTGGCGCCGATCATTTTTCTGCTGCTGATGCCGATAGCAATGGGTATCTCAGTCGGCAAGAATTTTTAAGCCAAGTCATGCGCGACTTCCAAGAGGCCGACCGAGACAATAACGGCTACCTGACTTACCCGTAACTTCTGCAGCCCCAAGGAAGGTACAGGCTGCGATCCTCTGAACGCTTTCGAGCGTGCGCCGCGGTCGCCAAGCGCAGCGGGCGTCACGTAAAAATAGCAGCGTAATCCGCAGCGGCCGCAGTGCCCGTTGGCTGATGTCTCCCGCTCAGGAATATCAGAGTTGAGGGACGTTCGGGCACTGCGGTACCCCAGATTACTTTGTACAAAAGCACAGTAGGTGGGCCTTCTACCTACCGTGCTTTTTATCGTGAAACTTGCCTTTCAGCGTTAGACAACCCGCTTTACGCGGGCCACTCTACTGCCGGTTGCACGACACCTCGACACTCACCGAACCCGATAGGTACCGCCCCTTCTACCGCCGCACGCGCTTTGAAGATGATTTCGTCGCCGTCTTCGAGCGCAGTACGGTACTCCCCTTCTGCAACGAGCAGCGGGTCTTTCCCTGCGTTCGTCAGCTCGGTAAGACAAGCGCGCGAAGTATCGCTCTCTCCCGAGATCGTGCCGCTCGCGATCAGGTCGCCTGGGCGCAGATTGCACCCGTTGCTGGCATGATGCGTAACCATTTGCCCAAACGTCCAGTATAGGTTTTGCAGATGGGTCTGGGTGATCAAGCGCGGCGATCGGCCCGCCGCTCGCGATTTTGCCGTGGTGATCCAGACCTCCAGCTGCACGTTCAAGCCGCCTTGCGCCTGGTCGTGCTCGCTATAAAGGTAAGGCAAGAGCTGCGGGTCACCTTCTGGACGCCTGGGTGCAGGCATGCGAAACGGCAATAGTGCCTCCGACGTGATGACCCAGGGGGAAATCGACGTCATAAAGCTCTTCCCCAGGAAGGGCCCCAGAATTTGCTCCCACCACTGAATGCTTTTGGCTGACCAATCGTTGAGCAGAACGTACCCGAAAATGTGATCGTGCGCAGCATCGATAGGAATGGGTTTACTTAATGGATTCCCGCCCGCTATGAACGCTGCAAACTCGAGCTCGAAGTCGAGCATGGTAGCGGGCCCAAACGTCACCTTGCCGTTGGCGTCCGGAAACTGACCATTCGGCCGGACGACCGGAGTACCACTCACCCGAATTGAGGATGCCCGACCATGATAAGCCACCGGCAAAGACATAAACGCTGGCGGCAGAGGCTCGGCCAAGCCCTT
>CAZMVM010000090.1:0-13485 GCA_964569785.1 uncultured Pigmentiphaga sp.
ATTGACGCGAATGCCAAGATGGGCCAAGTCGAGCGCAGCGGACCGCGCAAAGTTAAGTAGCGCGGCTTTGGCGGCGCAATAAGCCGAACCATCGGCCTCGCCAAAGTGAGCGGCCGTGGAAAGGATATGAATGATACTGCCGCCGTTGCCGCTGTCGATCATCGCACGCGCAGAATGTTGGGTGGTAAGCAAACCGGCCGTGGCAAAGCTGGATACTGCGTCGCTCCAGTCGTCGAGCTTCATGTCCAACACGTGTGCCCAGTGCACACGGCCTGCCATGTTGACGGCGATGTCGAGACGCCCATAGCGCGCAGTGGTTTGGGCCACTGCTTCCTTGACTGCATCGTTATCACGTGCGTTGGCCACGAGCGCAAACGCTTCCAGCCCCTGCTCCCGAATGAAGTCGACGGTCTCGTTGGCCGCGTCTTCGTTGATGTCGGTGACGCATACACGTGCGCCCTCGCGTGCCAGGAAATGGGCGATCGTTCCACCGATGTTGGGGCCTGCGCCAAAAACGATGGCGACTTTGTCTTTCAGTCTATCCATATCTTGGTAACAGCAATCTCATTAAGTTCTGGCCCTGATTCTGGTGGCTGTGTATCAACCCAACAAGGCGAAATCGATGAATCCTGATATTCAGTTTTCGGATGAGACTGAGCAGTGGAGCTGCCTGCAACACATAGGAGCCACTGCAATGTGGTAATGGACAGGCATGCGCTTATTCGTCCGCGCTGACTGCTGCAGCTTTACAATGCGACGTCTACTCGCATCTGCCGTCCTTCTTGAGGCAGGCTAGAGGTTTATCTTCGCGTCTGTCGTCTAGCTCATGGACATATCCCAATTGCGCAGCTTCGTGGCGGTGGCAGAGATCGGTAGTTATGCCAAAGCGTCCGATCTTCTGGCCATTCCGCAGCCGACTTTGAGCCGCCATGTGAGGGCGCTCGAGGTCGAGTTGCGCGCCAACCTTTTTTACCGACATGGGCGAGGCGTGCACCTGACCGATAGCGGGAAGCGATTTCTGGAGTATGCGCGTTCGGTTCTGCATACGGTGGACGCCGCGATGCTTGCAGTCAGAGGTGGTGATGCGGAGTACACCGGCAGCGTGGTGATCGGGCTTACCCCTGGAATAGGCCGACTGCTCATACCTACGTTGGCACCGCGTTTGAAGGAGCAATTTCCGCTGGCGTCAATCAGTTTGTCGGAAGGGTTGTCCGGGGCGCTTTACGAGCGCGTCCTACTTGGACAACTCGATTTTGCGATTTTGGTCAATCCTGCAAATTCACCCAACCTGGAAATTGAGCCGCTGGCTACGGAGCAGCTTTATCTCATCGGAGCGCAGAGTGCCGGGAATGGAGGCGCGAACGTTACGCTGGAAGAGATCACCCGTCTGCCGCTGATTCTTCCCCACAGCAATCAATGGACGCGGCCCGCTCTGGAGACGGCGGCGGCGCAGCTGGGCTTGCGACCGCGGATCGAGCTGGAGGTGGACGCTACCTTCGCCACGATCGAACTGGTCGCGCGTGGATTGTGTTACTCGATCGTGCCTGGCAGCTTGATGCGTTTGCCCAACCTGCCCCCTATTACGTGGCGGAAGATCGTGCAGCCACAGCTGGAGGCGACGGTGAGTTTGGTCACACCGATACGGCCTCCGCGTAGCCAGTTAGCAAACGCGGCGGCGCAGGAGGTCAGGGTGTCATTGCTTGAAATGTATGCTAATGCCCAGTAAACGGTTGTCCCCAGGGCAGGGTGCAGCGTGCATGGTGCAATGCCTTCTGATCCGGTTTCACGCAAGCCGCAGCGGTGCACAAATCGCGCACAAGGGTAAGGAGAAGGTCACGCTGGGGTGACCCCAGCGTTCTATGTTGGAACAAAGTTAGACGGTGGCAGTTTGGTCGTCGGCGTGTGAGCTGTCGGTGGCTTCCTTGCTTGCAGCCGCTTTTGCCGTGGATTTCGAAGCAGCGGTTTTCTTGGTCGCTGTCTTCTTGGTCGCGGCCTTTTTTGCAGCCTTTTTGGCCGCTTTCTTTACTGCTTTGGTTGCGCCAGCAGCTGTTATCTCGCCCGCGGCCGCGGCAGTTTTGGTCGCCGATTTCGCAGCACCTTTGCGCGCACTCTTTTCGGGGCGCGGCTCGAACTCGAACCCGATTTTTCCGTTCGGTTGCCGTACCAGGAAGGCCTTGAACTTGCGGTTCGTGCGGGCCGAAACAAAGCCGTCCAGCAAGTCGGTGCGACCGTCGTGCAGCAGTTTTTGCATTTGTTCACGCGTAATTTCTTGCTGCAGAATGACCTTGCCTGACCTGAAATCGCAGGTCTTTTCCGGACCTACCGCCTTCTCACAAACATAGTTCATCCCGTGTTCATACACATTGGCCTGACACTTCGGACAGGGGCCCAGAGCGGTTTGGCCGCTGAAGTCAACCGCTTCCGCATCGCTCTCGTCTTTCTGACCAAAATCGAACTCAAGCTTGAACTCGTCGGTAATTCGCAAAATGGCCGAAAAGGGGCGCCCCATCTTGCTGATAAAACCTGTCAACGGACCTAACGTCCGGTCGCGCAATAGGGTTTCTACCTCGTGCAACTCGAAGGTGCGCCCGCCCGGATGCTTGCCGATAGAGAAGTCACACTTCGTACAGGCGTAGCGTTGGTAGGTTTCCTTGACCACACTGCCGCACTTGGGGCACGGGGTTTGCAGGGTGGCGTAGTCACCAGGCACTGTGTCGCGATCGTATTCCTTGGCCCGCTTTACGATGGCCTGGGTCATTTGCGCAATCTCGCGCATGAACGCTTCACGTTCGAGCTGACCTTGCTCGATCTGGGCGAGTTTGTACTCCCATTCACCCGTAAGTTCGGGCGAGGTCAATTCTGAGACGTTGAGCCCGCGCAGCAGCGTCATGAGTTGGCGTGCTTTGGCCGTGGGGATCAGCTCGCGCCCTTCCCGTCGCAGATAGCCTTCGTTGAGCAAGCCCTCGATGATGCCTGCTCGCGTAGCGGGCGTACCCAAGCCACGGGCCGACATGGCTTCGCGCAGCTCTTCGTCTTCTACCAAGCGACCAGCGCCCTCCATGGCCGACAAAAGCGTGGCTTCCGTGAACCGGGGCGGCGGCTTGGTGGCCAGGTCGACGACTTGAATCTCCTCGGTACGCACGGTTTCGCCTTCGGCTACCGGAGTGAGTGTATCGTCCTCGCCTGATTCGGACCGACCATAAACCGCCAGCCAGCCTGGGGAAACCAGCACTTTACCTTCGGTCTTGAAATAGTGAGACGCGACTTCCGTAATCCGGGTCGTAATGCGGAATTCTGCCGCGGGGAAAAACACCGCCAAAAAGCGCCGCACCACCATGTCGTAGAGCTTGGCTTCAGCTTCGCTAAGCTCGCGCGGCGCCTGCAGAGTGGGGATGATGGCAAAGTGATCGGTGACCTTGCGGTTATCGAATACGCGCCGGTTCGGACGCACCCAGCCTTGCTCGCGTATCTGTTGGGCAAATGGTGCGAACGGTTGCAGTCGAGGGGATTGTCCACCGGCCAGCAGCTCGACGATTTCAGTCGCATTGTCGAGGTAATCTTCGGGCAAATAGCGCGAGTCGGTTCGTGGATATGTCAGTACCTTATGCCGCTCGTACAGGGCCTGCGCCAGCGCTAATGTGTTCTTGGCCGAGAACCCAAACCGCGAGTTCGCTTCGCGTTGCAGACTGGTGAGGTCGTACAGCAAGGGTGCGCCTTGCGTTGATGGCTTCGACTCTTCGGTGACTTTGCCGGGCTGCCCTTCGCACGCTGCAACGACGGCATCTGCTTCCGCGCGAGACCATAGGCGTGTTTCGCGCTTTTCGGGGTCGCGCTCGTCCTTCTTGTGATTAGGATCGAACCAACGCCCTTCGTATAGGCCCGCAGCTGCAGCAAACTGAGCATGTACTTCCCAGTAGTCGCGGGGCACAAAGCGTCGGATGCGCTCTTCACGTTCAGCAACGATGGCCAGGGTGGGAGTTTGCACGCGTCCCACCGGCGTTTTGAAGAAGCCGCCGTCTTTGCTGTTGAACGCCGTCATCGCGCGTGTGCCATTGATGCCAACCAGCCAGTCGGCCTCGGCGCGCGAGCGGGCTGCTGCTTCGAGCGGCCTCATGGCTTCATCGCTACGCAGGTTGGCGAAGGCCTCGCGGATGGCCTGTGGTGTCATCGATTGCAGCCACAGACGCTTGATGGGCTTCTTGGTGCCAGAGTACTGAACGATGTAGCGGAAAATCAGCTCACCTTCACGCCCGGCGTCGCAGGCGTTGATGATGCAGTCGACATCTTTGCGTTTGATCAGCCGCACCAGCAGCTTCAAGCGCTCTTGAGACTTCTTGTCGGCGGGGCTTAGCTCGAACTGGGGCGGAATCACCGGCAAATGGGTGAATGTCCATTTCCCTCTGACAGGATCATTCGGCGCGACCAGGGTGAGCAGGTGCCCCACGCTGGACGCGAGTACATACTCGTCGCTTTCAAAATACTCGCCTTCGCGCTTGAACCCGCCTAGGGCGCGCGAAATGTCGAGTGCCACCGAGGGTTTCTCGGCAATTATGAGTGTCTTTCCCATCAGTATCCAATTCATGCTAAGCCGCACTTTTGACGCGGCATGATGCCCCGGATGATACGGGCCACCTTTCGGATCGTGCAAGTCGAGGTGTCGTGACAGGTGCAACACCCCTTACCCCTAACCCGCTCGAGTCGCAGGGTGTATGCCCGAGAGCGCGCCGGCTTGGTTGGTGTGGACGCGGCGGAAAAAGCGCCACCTTGAGCCACCCATGGGGTGCGTCCTCCCAAACAGCTCATGTGGCGTAGTCAGAGACGGTGACCACAAATTGGCGAGAAAACTGTAGGGTGGCCAGGAAGCGCGAATCCAGCTAAGCGGGCCTGCTCACCGCTGTTGCGGATGCGCCGTCGCTGTGGACCCGTCCGTGTGCAGCTTAGGAGGCTAGCGAGGGGGCGGACATCAATGACGCAACCGAAGTCAGACCCGACACGGCGTCCCAATGGAATCAGCCCCGACGCACAGCATGGTCGGGGCTGCCAGGTGAATCGCAAAAAAGGAGTTACTCTTGGGGGCTCGAAGGGCGGCGCATGCGCGCCCTTTCAGCCCAGTAGGTGGCCTTAATGCAGCAGGCGTGGGCTATCGTCGTCGATGAGCTCGGCAAGGAAGAGCGTGTCGATATCGGCTTCCTGGCTCCAGAGCACCATGAGGACGATGATACGCAGCTTCTCGAGCGATATGGGAGACTCGTCGAGTGCGAGCGCCCGATCGATGACGATTTCACGCAGCGGAGCGGAGAGTACGCCAGCGCTTTCAAGGAATGTGATGAAACCGATGGCTTCTGGCCCCAGCTGCTGTTGCTCGGCCTCGGCGTAGACGCGTATCCCCGAGACGGGGATGAGGGCGAGCTCGGCACACTGTTGGGTGGTTTCGGCAAGGCCCGAAAGCCAGGACAAGGCCTCGTGAATGTCGTGATGTTCGAAACCGGCAGCTGCAAGGCGGCGTGCCAGAACGTCTGCATCCGGACAGGCTTCGGGCGCGTGATAATTGTCGAAGAGATAAACCAGAATGTCGAACATAGCGCGCACTAAAGTATGAAGTCTACTGTACCAGAATTGGAGCACTGCTTCTCCGATCCGGCGTTTTCTCGCGCTGATTGTGGCGTGCGGGCCACCAAAACCGCGATTTCAGGGCTTTTGCTCGCAGCGATGCTGCTGCCGAGTTCCCTGTTATTTGGGCAACAAAAAATCGACAACGTTCCCCAAATTGAGCTTGCCTCGCCACTGCGCGATGCCAGCTCAGAGTCGCCAGAGGTGGCGACAGGGTTCGCGCCAGTGCGGGCGGGACGAGCGCGCAACTTTATGGCTGTCACCGCGCATCCGGCAGGCACTGATGCAGCATATAACGTGCTCGTGAATGGGGGCACCGTGTTAGACGCTGCGGTGGCCGCGCAAATGGTATTGAACGTGGTGGAACCACAGTCGTCAGGGATCGGGGGTGGTGGATTTCTGTTGTACTACGATGCCGCCACCAACCGGGTGATCGCGTACGATGGCCGTGAAACGGCGCCGGCCGCTGCGGACGCGGAATATTTGCGTTACGCGGCTGGCAAACCGGAACATCCCGTGCAGCCAAATGCGCGCCAAAGTGGCCGCTCGGTTGGCGTTCCTGGCCTCGTCCGCGCGCTTGCTCTAGCGCACCAGCACCACGGTCGTCTGGAGTGGGCGACGCTGTTTGAACCGGCGATTCAACTGGCCCGAGAGGGTTTTCCCGTCAGCCCCCGCATGGCCGCTTCGCTGGCAGATGCCGCCCCGGCGCTAGCGCGTGATCCGGACGCCGCTCGATTATTCTTGAAGCCGGGGGGCGTTCCCTATCAAGCAGGAGAGCGATGGCGCAATGAGACGCTGGCGACCACCTTGGAAAGCCTTGCTCACGACGGTGCCGATGCGCTTTACATCGGCCCCATTGCTGACGCCATCGTGGCGAAAGTCTCACACCCTCCGCTGGGAGCAACCCCCGGGCTGATAACACGTGATGACTTACGAGATTATCAACCGCGTGTTCGCGAGCCGGTGTGCACCGTGTATCGCCGATGGGAAGTTTGCGGATTCCCGCCCCCATCTGCTGGCGGGATTGCGGTGGGCCAGATTATGGGCATGCTTCAACACTTCGATTTGGCGCAATTTGCCCCGCGCCCCGAACTGGATGTGGAAGCCGTCCATTTGATCACCGAGGCGCAGCGGTTAGCCTATGCCGACCGTGACTACTTCGTGGGAGATCCCGAGTTCGTGGAATGGCCGGGCGAATCGTGGAACGACTTACTCGAAGCCGAGTATCTGCAGGCTCGCGCACAATTGATCCGACCGGACCGCAGTATGGGCGTGGCGTCTCCAGGGTACTCGATGCTCGAACGCGGTATGGACCGCACCCTGGAACAACCCGAGACGACCCACGTGTCGCTGGTTGATCAGTACGGCAACGCCTTGGCCATGACAACGTCTATAGAAGGCGGGTTTGGCTCTTACATGGCCGCAGCAGGATTCCTGCTTAACAATCAACTAACGGATTTCGCCCGCATACCCGTAACCGACGCTGGACATCACCTTGCCAACCGCGTCGAGGGGGGCAAGCGCCCCCGAAGCTCAATGGCGCCAACACTGGTGTTCGAGCGAACCGCGCGTGGAGAGCGAGGCCGGTTGATACTGATTACTGGCTCTCCCGGGGGCGGCCCCATTATCCAATATGTCGTACGCAACTTGATCGCATTACTCGACTGGAACATGTCGCCCGCCGAGGCCGCCGCGTTACCGCACTTTGGTGCTTCGAATCTCCCAGTGACGGTACTCGAGGAAGGGCATCCCGCTGCCCTGGCAGCAGATTTAGGTGGTCTCGCGGTGGGGCTTATCGAACGCGGTCATGAGGTGGTGTTTATGCCACGCACCAGTGGACTGGCCACTATCGCCATTAGGCGCGATGCTGATGGGAGCACGCTGCTCGAAGGCGGAGCCGACCCGCGTCGCGAAGGAAGTGTGAAAGGTGGGTAGGCGATGGTAGGCTGAACGGGGTTACAGCGCGAGCCTCCACGAGGTTCCTGTGTGCCGAAGCCAACGATAGCAGCTCCTTCGGGCTCAACCGCGCCCCTGTTGAGCCACGGTCAAGATGCGATGCGCCGGGTGAGGTGTCCTTAGCCACCTCAGCCGGTACGCAATCCTGTGCTAGAGCAGAACCGCAGGTTTAGACTAGCTCGATAGCCATCGCCACGGCTTCGCCGCCCCCGATGCACAGGGTGGCAACCCCGCGTTTGCCGTTGCGTTGACGCAAGGCGGCGATCAACGTAACCAGTAGACGCGCACCGGAGGCCCCGATGGGGTGGCCCAGTGCGGTTGCGCCGCCGTGTACGTTGACCTTGTCGTGTGGCAGGTTAAGCTCCTTCATGGCGGCCATGGTGACCACTGCAAAGGCTTCATTAATCTCGTATAGGTCGACATCCTCGGCCTTCCAGCCCGTCTTGTGAAATAGGTTGGCTAGGGCACCAACAGGAGCCGTAGTAAACCAAGCGGGTTCTTGCGAGTGCTGGGCATGCGCAACCACGCGCGCCAGCGGTGTCAGGCCCAGCTTCTCGGCGGTGGAAGCTCGCATCATGACCAAGGCTGCGGCGCCATCAGAGATCGATGAAGCGTTGGCTGCGGTAACGGTGCCGTCTTTCTTGAACGCGGGGCGCAGAGTGGGAATCTTCTCGGGAGAGGCTTTGAATGGGGCCTCGTCCTTGTCGACGATCGTGTCGCCCTTACGGCCGGCGATCGTGACGGGGGCGATTTCCCACGCGAAGCTGCCGTCTTCTGTCGCAGCGCGCGCGCGGCGCAAGGATTCCAGGGCAAACTCGTCTTGGGCTTCGCGGCTGAAGTTGTACTTGCTGGCGCAATCTTCAGCGAAGACGCCCATGGCTTTACCGCGATCGTAGGCGTCTTCCAGCCCGTCGAGTGCCATGTGGTCATACACGGTTGAATGGCCGTAACGATAGCCTTGACGACCGCGGAGCAAAAGATAGGGGGCATTGCTCATGCTTTCTTGCCCCCCAGCGACTGCAACGTCGATGCTGCCGGTGAGCAGTAGGTCGTGGGCGAACATGGCGGCCTTCATACCAGAGCCGCATACTTTATGAATGGTGGTGCAGGAAACGCTCTTGGGAAGACCTGCACCCAGCGCAGCCTGGCGGGCCGGGGCTTGCCCTTGCCCGGCCTGTAGCACGTTACCCATCAAGACTTCGTTCACTGCATCGGGTGCAATGCCAGCGCGCTCAACGGCAGCCTTGATCGCGACCGAGCCCAGCTCATGGGCTGCTAAGGCAGACAGGCTGCCCAGCATGCCGCCCATCGGAGTACGAGCAGCGGAAACAATAACAATAGGATCGGACATAATTACTCCAGAAGTTCGCGACGCGCAGCGGAACCCTTGCCTGCCTGCGTAGCAGGCGTTGTTGCGGGCGAAAAGCGCCTGCTGGCGTCATAGGGAAATACATCTTCCAGGCGACCGGCGACGATGGCCGCGCGCCGACTGTTCCACCAGTCCGCGTCGAATAGGTTGGCGTGTAAGCGCATGAACACGGATCGGATACGGTCGCTACCCAACAAAAAGCGGCTGAACTCTTCAGGAAAGACGTCGTTGGGGTGAACCGGAAACCAGGGTTCGCTGGCCATGTCGGCCTCATCGTGGGGTGGCGCCGGAAAGCGGCGGAAATTCATCTCGGTCATGGCCTGGATCTCATCGTAATCATAAAACACCACGCGTCCCAATCGTGTTACCCCAAAGTTCTTGAATAGCAAGTCGCCGGGGAAAATATTAGCGGCGGTAAGGTCGCGAATCGCGTTTCCGTACTCGCGGATGCCGTGCTCCACCTGAGCCGGTGTTCCCCGTTGCAGATAGAGATTGAGGGGGGTCATGCGACGCTCGATGTATACGTGACGCAAGATAACTGTGTCGCCACTTACCTCGATAATGCTGGGCGCCGCGTCCTGCAGCTCCGCCAGCAGGTCGGGGTGGAAACGCGAGAGGGGTAGTGCAACTTGGGAATATTCCCAGGTGTCGGCGAGGCGGCCGACCCGGTCGTGTTGCTTAACAAAGCGGTACTTTTTCTCTACCAGAGCACGGGTCATGCCCTCTTTCAAAATGCGGTCACGCACCACTTTGAATACGTATGGATACGACGGCAACGTGAACACGCACATCACCATGCCTTTGATGCCGGGGGCAATCACGAATGAGTCGTGCGAGTGCTCTAGATGATGGAGAAAATCGCGGTAAAAGAGCGTTTTTCCTTGCTTTTGCAGGCCTAGCACGGTGTAAAACTCAGCCTTGGATTTGTGCGTGAGTAAGGTGCTCAAGAAGTGCACATAGGCTGAGGGCACTTCCATATCCACGAGAAAATAGGCACGGGTAAAGCTAAACAGCAGGGCCAGGTCGTCGCTCGAAAACAAGAGAGCGTCGATCACGATTTCTCCGGCCTGGTTGTGCAGCAGTGGTAGTGCAAAGGGGTAAGTCGTGTTGCCGTTGATGAAGCGTCCGACGAGGTATGCCGCCTTATTGCGAAAGAACAGTGTGCGCAACACTTGAATTTGACAGTCGGGCTCCACGCGGAATCCGCCTGGAATAGGATGACTCTGCCGCTTCAACGTTTGCACCGCTGCGCGCACCACCCGGCGCACGTCGCGCGGCAGATTCGCGAAGGGCGTCGCCAGGCCGAAATCGGCAAGCATTTGGGTCAGACTGGCACGCAGCCCGAGACGAAGTGGGTAATACGATCGATACGCTGGCCGCGCACCGTTCAAGTAGTCGCTCGCGACGGCCGGACGTACGAAGATGAATCGATTGTTGTAGTAGTCGCGGTGTAGCAGACGGCAAGATACGGAGTTGAAGAAAGTCTCGGCACACTCGGGCTGATCGTGCTCGGCCAATAGTTGGCAATAAGCCTGGCGGGTCGCTTGCCAATGCTCTTCAGACATCGTTTGCGCGTGAACGAAGTGCGCGAGTTGGGTGACACATTCACGCACGCGGGCATCGTAATATTCAATCCGATCGCGGTTCAAGCGCTGAAGTCCGTGCCAATCGCCATTTTCGAACAGGGTCTTGGCTCGCTGCGCACAGTAGCGGAACAGAGCGTAATGGCGATCAAAACCCGCCAAAATAGCCGCCGCGATGTCCTCCGGATCAGGCGGAGGCGGCAGTTTCTGCTGCACGACGAGCGAATCGCCGGAAGAGGCTCGAAGCGCCATGAACACACCGTTTTGTCCGCGCCCCCCGACGCTGTACTTGCTGCGGAGTGCGACACTTGTTGCGACGCAGCAAAGTGTACCGGTTCGGCGTGAAATCAGCTAGTCAAAGCTCCAGCCACACCCGTTGCATACTCGGGTCGTCAGGCAACGCTTCATGACGAAAGCCCAAGCTGGTCATAAGACGAAGCATGGGGCGGTTCGTGGTCAAGACGTGACCTTCCAGGTAGCGAAGCCCCTGTTCGCGGGATGCTTTTATAAGTGCCCGCATAAGCGACCGACCCAGACCGCGTCGTTGCCAACGATCTGACACCACCAGCGCATACTCTGCACCGATTCCGTCTGGATTGAGCAAGTAATGAGCGAGTCCAACAATGACTTCGTGAGGATGATAGCGGTGCCTTGGGTTAGGTTCTTGCACGGTGGCAACCAGGGCGAGTTCCCGGTAGTAGTCAATCTGGGTATAGCGTGCCAACATGCGCGGGGGGAGTTCACGGATCGCGGAGACAAACCGCATATAGCGGGCTTCGCTGGAAAGTCCGCGTACAAAGTCTTGCAGTGGTTCAGCATCTTCGGGCCGGATGGGGCGCAGTGTCCACGTGGTCCCGTCAGCGAACTCGTGCTCTTGCACCCACTTCACCGGATAGGGCGCGATCGCCAGGTGCGGCACCGAGGGAAGGCCCCGCGCGCACAGTGAAATTTTGGCGGAAGGCACGTGCACAGCGTCGTCGTCTACGTATACCGGTTCGAGCTCGACCGACGACAGGGAGGGCAGGGCAACCACCATCTCGGCGATCGCCACTAGAAGGTTTTCCAGTTGTTCTAATGCAGGTGTTGACACGTGGCGCAGGTCGCCCCGAGTCCAGGCGGGAGAGCGTTCAATCAACCTGCGTGCCAGGTAGCTATTTAACGGCAACAGCTCGACGCTGGCGCTGGAATGACTTGGCCACCTGTCGGCCGTGTCGAGAACGATGACAGCGCCGAAGAGCCGGTCGCGTAGAACACGAATACGAAGAGGCCGTATCTCGTCGAGACGGCGGGACATTGTATTGTGCGTAATGACACCAAACGCGGCGAGCAAGCGCCGGCTTTCCGCTGAGGTGAGCTCGGTAGCGTCGCGTGTATAGGCGCGCTCGAGGATGGCGTGCGCGGTGTCGAGATCCGGTGGCAGTAATGGAGGCGCGGGCGGTTGCGTTTGCAGCAGAAGCTGCTGATTGTAATGAAAGCGAGCAAGCTGGCTGAACGCGTCCACGGCAGTTTCGGGGGTGCGAAAGGCCGGCACGCCGGCATCGGCCAAGCGGCGGCGGAACCCGCGCATGATACCGTCGCCCGGCATACAAACGATAACGGGCTTACGTGCCTGAGGAATTCGCCGGGCGAGCTCGTCTGTGATGCCGGCAAGGTCGCTCACCGGGTCGGGTGTTAAAAGGAGAAGAACACCGTCGATGCCGTCATCGGCAATCAAGGCACGCAAGCTAGCGCATAGCGTTTCCGCGTTCAAGGGGGCGGGTTCAACAATTGGGTTGTTGACCTTAGCAAATGGGGAAAGCAGCGACTGTAGCTGGATGCGTGTCTCGTTGGACAACGACGCGTGCGTGATAAAACTTTGCTGACCGATGACGTCTTGTACCAACTGAATCGGCCCATTGCCGTTCGCCAACAGAGCCAGGCGACGTCCTTTTGGATGACTCAGCTGATTCAGGGCTTTAAGAGTGGAAAAGAGCTGGACAAAGTAATACACCCTGAGCGCTCCGCCCCGCCGTAGCGCCGCATCGAAGACAGTGTCGGGTAACAGCGCATCCGGTACATCAGCAGGCTGCGTACGTCCCGACTTCAGGATGACAACTGGCTTCACACTGGCCGCCGCACGTAAGGCGCTCATGAATTGCAGCGGTTCATCGACATCTTCCAGATAAATGGCGATGCTATGCGTGCGTGTATCAAAGGCCAGGAAATCCAGCATGTCGCTCATGCTGATGGTGGGGCTGTCGCCCAGATCGGCCACGAAGGAAAATGGCGTTTGCGTGTCCTCCGCCCAATCCATCACCGCCGCCAAGATAGCGCGGGACTGAGCAATAAACGCGATTTTTCCTGGGCGTGCTGCCGATGGGTGCAAGCTCGCATTGAGCCCAATGGCAGGTCGTTGCATACCAAAAGAGTGTGGCCCCAGCAAAATGCAGTCGTGGTCTTGGGCCCACGCGGTGACCCAGGTGACCGTTTCAGGCGTGAGCAGCGCATACAAAATCATTGCCCGAGGCGGGGTTCGACCTAGTTGCGATAGCGTCGGTGCGATCTGAGCTTCTTCCACCGCAACGAGCGCAAGGTCGAGTCGTTCGCCAGCCTGTACCCCTTGCAATGTCACCGGCAGTTGTGGCTTTCCCGTTGCATCGAAAGTGGTCACAGTCGTCACACGTCGCAGCGGCGGGGGCATCTCGTCCAGTGCGAACAATGGCTGCGATGCGATGATGAGAATCGAGCGCGGTTCTAACAAAGACGAGAGACGGTGTCGGGTCATGAGAGATTCGGGAGGAAAGCGGCGATTGAAGCAAGTGACAAGCCGGGGCACTGCGAGCCGCCACATAGCCTCCAGCTGTCTGACACTGTTGATGCCAAGTAGTGGCAGGTATGTGGAATAAGCTCTTAGCGCTCGATTCGGCACGTTGGCCGTGTTCCAGAACCGATCCTGCTTTTATCAGACGATTGGCTTGTTCTTGCCAG
>CAZMVM010000091.1:0-13457 GCA_964569785.1 uncultured Pigmentiphaga sp.
GCGTACTGGATCGCCTTGCGCACCAGGCGCTCGGTACCCTCGCGGGAGACGGGCTTGATGCCGATACCCGAGGTGTTGTGGAAGCGGATCTTGGTGACGCCCATTTCCTTTTGCAGGAAATCGATGAGCTTGCGGGCTTCAGGCGTTTCGGCCTCGTATTCGATGCCGGCGTAGATATCCTCCGAGTTTTCACGGAAGATCACCATGTTGGTTTTCTCGGGCTCTTTCACGGGCGAAGGAACACCCTTGAAGTAGCGCACCGGGCGCAGACACACGTACAGGTCGAGCTCTTGGCGCAGCGCGACGTTCAACGAGCGGATACCACCGCCGACGGGGGTGGTCAGGGGACCCTTGATGGATACGACGTACTCTCGGACCGCGTCCAGAGTTTCTTCGGGCAGCCACACGTCCGGCCCGTAAATCTTCGTCGACTTCTCACCCGCGTAGACTTCCATCCAGTGGATCTTGCGCTTGCCACCATAGGCCTTCTCGACGGCAGCGTCCACAACCTTGATCATAACGGGGGTGATATCAACGCCGGTGCCGTCGCCTTCGATGTACGGAATAATCGGGTTATCGGGAACGTTTAGCGAAAAATCAGAATTGACGGTGATTTTTTCGCCCGCTTCGGGCACCTTGATATGTTGATATGACATGGAACGTTCCTTACGCACAAGTTGAAAACGGCTACGGGACTAAAGCGCGCGGCGCGGCACGCAAAACGCCCGGCGAAAACAGTAGATTATCCCGCATTCGAGGGTCTCTTGTCATTTGGCCGGGAAGCGGTAGCGGTTTCGACAGCAAAACCTGCACGATTCGGCTGCCAACGCAACGCGATTCCCGGCCGGCTTTTCGGCGGGTCGGCGGACATTCCCACACCGGCGGCATAAATCACTTCACCGCCGCGGCGCACGAGAGGCAAGCGGGTGCGTTGCCAAGCGGGAATACCAGCTTCCTGGTATAGATTCTTAAGCGTGCGAGAGGGTCTGGCAGCTTGCACGCGCATGCGCTCACCGCCCCGCCGCCACCCAATTTCCAAGGGCTGTGCCATGAGCCAGTCGGCGTCAAACCCTTCTTCAGCCGGCTCAAAGAACAAGACGCCGTCAAATTGCGGTAAGTTCCAGCTAGGCTCCCCGCGCCACACGCACTCAATGGTGGAAGGAGTGCTTTCATCGGGAAGTGAAACCGAGACGTGCTGCGTTGATTGGGGGCAAGCCTCCGGTGAAAGAACGATATAGTCGCGAAAGACACGAATACTGTGTGCACCGTGCTTAAGCAGGACCTGGCTATCGGAGCTGGCCTCCGCTAATTGCTTGCACATATTGGCAAGGTTCGATTCGGTGGGCATGGGGAGCTGGTGGTGGCGGAACCAGGCCCGCAACGCGAGTGCCCGCCGAACCTCATCCAATTTGCGCCACTGCGCACGATCAAGCACGGTTGCTTCGCCCCCTGTGTGAGCAAAGGGAGGACGCTGCACGACAAGCGGCGCGAGATCCTCATCCGCCACCTGGTCAAGCACCTGAGCAGCCTGCCCAGCCAAGCGGGCAAAACGAACCACCGTATCGCGATATCCGGGCCAGTGACGAGCCACCGCTGGCAGGATTTCCCGGCGCAATACGCCCCGGCTGTAGCGGGGATCGACGTTGGTCGGGTCGTCCGCCAATGGCAAACCCAGCTTACGGGCCTCACGCTGGGCTACCGGCACGATTTGGACACGCGGGATAGCCAGCCAAGGGCGCACATAGAGCACTCCCTCGCGCTCCATCTGGGCCTGCATACCGGCAACTCCGCTCAGCCCAGCTCCCCGGAATAGTCGCAGCAAGATGGTCTCTACCTGATCGTCCTGATGGTGTGCGAGCAACACCTTTCGGGCCTGTGTCTCGCGAGCCATATCTGCGAGAGCGACGTAGCGCGCGTGCCGGGCAGCTGCCTCGACCCCCTGACCACTCGCCTCATCGACGCGAGCCCGGCGCATGGAGAAGCGCGCGCCAATTCGCTGTGCCAGTTTTTCCACCTGGCGAGCCCAACCATCGGCGGGCGCTTGCAGCCCATGGTGAACGTGCAACAGCCATGGGATTAGCCCGCGTTGCTGCGCAGCTTCAGTCGCGAGCACAGCGAGCGCGAAAGAGTCGGGACCGCCGCTGGTTGCAATGGCTATTACTTGTCCCGCCGACACCTCGTGCAAAGCAAGGGCCACAGCATCTAGGAGTACAGAGCGGGACATGGGGATAAACTCAGGAAAGATGCGCGCCGCGGCGAATCACGTCTTGAGTTGCTTATAGTTTCCGTAACTCATGAGACGCTGCAAACGTCTCTCGAGCAACTCATCCACACTGTAATCCTGCAGTTGTCGCAGGCTATCGGTGAGGGCGCGCCGCAGCAGGCGCGCCATTACGCGTGGGTCGCGATGCGCGCCGCCGACCGGTTCGTTGACAATGCGGTCAATCAGACCCAACGATTTCAATTGCGGCGCGGTAATGTTTAGCGCTTCGGCCGCTTCTGGAGCTTTCTCGGCGCTACGCCACAGAATCGACGCGCAGCCCTCCGGTGAAATGACCGAATAAGTTGAGTACTGCAGCATGAGTACGGTATCGGCCACTGCGATCGCCAGTGCACCGCCCGACCCTCCTTCGCCGATAATGGTCGCGACAACGGGCACTTTTAACTCGGCCATCACGTATAAATTCTGCCCGATTGCTTCGGACTGTCCACGTGCTTCAGCGTCCACCCCAGGGTAGGCCCCCGGCGTATCGACAAAGGTAAAAATCGGCAAACCAAATTTCTCTGCCAAGCGCATCAGCCGGCGGGCCTTGCGATAGCCCTCGGGCTTGGGCATGCCGAAGTTGCGCATGGCGCGCTCCTTGGTGTCGCGCCCTTTCTGATGGCCGATAACCATGCAGGGTGCGCCGTTCAGACGCGCGAGGCCCCCAACAATCGCCTGATCATCAGCAAACATGCGGTCACCGTGCAGTTCGTGGAAATCGGTGAAGATCTCGCGCACGTAATCGAGCGTGTACGGTCGTTGCGGGTGACGCGCCACCATGGCCACTTGCCACGGGGTCAGCTTGGCGTAAATGCTCTTGGCCAGCGATTGTATTTTTTCCTGCAAGCGGCTGATTTCTTCTGAGATGTCGACCGCCGAATCAGCCTGCACATACCGAAGCTCTTCTACCTTGGCCTCGAGCTCGGCAAGAGGTTGTTCAAAATCGAGAAACGCGTTACGCATTAACACTCCACGGCGACAGGATCGAGACTGCGCCACAAATACCAGGTGGCAACCGTGCTCCAGGGTTGCCAAGCTTGGGCCACTTCACGCGCCTCAAAGCGCGACACGGGCTCGCCGCTGAAATAATGCAGCGAAATTGCCTTCATGAGCCCGAGATCATCGAGCGGCAGAACATTAGGTCGGCGCAAATTAAATATGAGAAACATCTCGGCTGTCCAGCGGCCTATCCCGCGGATGGCAGTCAGCTCCGCGATGATAGCTTCATCCTCCATGTCGGGCCAGAGCTCTGGATGCACCCGATGCTCGTTGAAATGTGCTGCTAAATCAAGCACGTACTCGGATTTGCGCTGCGACAGCCCAACACTGCGAAGTGTCTCACGCTCTAGCGCAAGCACACGTTGAGGGGTGAGGTCGGTGCCGACGGCAGCCTGCAGACGACTCCAGACGGCATCGGCTGCTTTGACGGAAATTTGCTGACCCACAATGGCGCGCGCCAACGTGGCGAATGGCTCACCCCGACTACGCAAATGCAATCTTGGATACCGCGGGATAATCTTGCGCAACACGCGGTCGCCGCGCATCAAATGGGCAACCGCCGTGTCCCAATAGGGTGGCTTGAGGGCTTCTGCGTTCACGCCCGACGCCACTCGGTCACGCCGCCAGGCTTGTCTTCAAGGACAATGCCCGCGGCCAGGAGTTCGGCGCGAATAGCGTCAGCCGTTGCAAAATCGCGTGCCGCCTTAGCGTCTGCCCGCTTTGCAATGCGCGCTTCGATACCTGCCCGATCCAGGGTGGTATCTAACCCACGTAGGTCCTGCAAAAAGCTGGTTGGATCGCGCTGTAGTAGCCCCAAAATACGGCCCAGGCCCTTGAGCTGCCCACTCACCCGCGAAGAACGCGTGCGGTTCGCTTCGGCGGCAAGGTCGAACAACTGGGCGACAGCTTCGGGCGTGTTGAAGTCGTAGTCCATCGCAGCGCGGAAGGCCTGCGCATGCGGTTCATTCCAGTCGACGCCCGCGTCGTCAGGTGGTATTTCTTTGAGCGCGGTATACAGCCGGGATAAGGCGTTATCCGCATCCACCAAATTTTCATCGGCAAAATTCTGAATGCTGCGATAGTGATTGCGCACAAAGAAAAACCGCACGGATTCGGGCCGATAACGCTGGCATGCTTCGCGAATGGTTATGAAGTTACCCAATGACTTGGACATCTTTTCGGCGTCAACCTGAAGCGGTCCGCAATGCATCCAGATATTGGCCAGGGTTCCACCGAACGCTCCTTCGCTTTGCGCGATTTCGTTTTCGTGGTGCGGAAATTTGAGGTCGGGCCCGCCGCCGTGAATGTCGAGCGGCATTCCAAGTAAATCACGGCTCATGGCCGAACATTCGATATGCCAGCCTGGCCGCCCTAGCCCATAAGGAGATTCCCACTTGGACTCGGTAGGCTCCTCGGGTTTGGCGGCTTTCCAGAGGACGAAGTCCAGTGGATCCCGTTTTCCTTCGGACACCTCGACTCGCTCGCCCGCTCGTAGCTCATCCAACGAGCGACCGGACAACTTGCCATAGCCTTCGAACTTGCGCACGGCGAAGTTTACGTCGCCATCGTCCGACTGGTAGGCCAGGCCACGCTCTTCCAGGCGCCGAATGATATCGAGCATGCTCGAGACGTGTTGGGTGGCGCGGGGCTCAGCATCGGGACGGAGCACATCGAGCTGGGCCTCGTCCTCGTGCATGGCTTGAATGTAGTACTGGGTAACGTCGGAAATACGTCGGCCGGACTCGACTGCGCGCCGGATGATTTTGTCGTCGATGTCGGTAATGTTGCGCACATAGGTGACACGCAAGCCTTTCTCGCGCAACCAGCGGACGACCACATCGAATGACACCAGCATACGCCCATGCCCAAGGTGGCAATAGTCGTAAACCGTGACCCCACATACATACATACGCACGTGGCCCTCTTCGACGGGCTGTAGCGGTTGTTTGCGCCGGGCTAGTGTGTTGTATATGAGCATGGCAAAAAGTTGCGCTCCGGTGGTCGGACGCGAAGACGAGACAGGCTAAAATGCGATCGTCAAGTATAGCAAGCCCCTGCTCAGCCCATGCCCAACTTTCCTGCCCTGACTACGCTGCGAGCATGTCTTGCAGCTTTGCTTATGCTCGCCGCGCCGGTCACGGCACCTTACGCCCAGACCCCGCCCCAAACCGCGCCATCGATTGCCGTTGAACCCTATGGGTGGCCCTGGCTATTGCGCGCTCTCGATCGTCTTCGTCCGTCAACCGACACGTCGCTGCCGGAAACCTCCACCCAAGCTGTCCAACGGCTTGAGAACATGATTGCCCAGGGCCAGGCAGAGTCCGCCCTCGCGGAAATCGATCAGCGCCTGGAACAACGGCGAGCCTCCGCGCTCAGTGGAGTCGACGCGCGTCTCGTCTTCCTACGCGCTCGCGCACTCGCCGTTTTGGGGCGGCTGGATGAGGCCCGAGAGGCCTATGAAGCCATGACGGTGCAGTTTCCGGAGCTTCCCGAACCTTGGAACAACCTGGCTGCGATCTACGTCGCGCAACAAGAGCCGGCGCTGGCCTACGAGGCGCTGCAAATGGCGGTGCGTACCAATCCCGACTATGCTGTTGCATACGCGAACATGGGCGATGTCCTCCTCATGTTGGCCATGCAGGCATACGACAAAGCGGCTCAATTAGGCTCTGCCGATGCTGACGAACTGCGTCAACGCACCTCCAAACTCCTTGAACAATCACTGCCATGATAGGTACGCATTTTCGACGTCTTGTCGCGGCCACCTTGGCCATCTTCACTGCCTGCGCGGTCAGCACCGCTCTCGCATCTTCTCAACCTGAACCCAAGGGCGAATCTTCCATGCACCCACGCGTAAAACTTGCTACTTCTCACGGTGACATTGTTCTCGAGCTCGACCGCGAGAAGGCTCCCAAAACAGTCGAAAACTTTCTCAACTACGTAAACTCGGGTTTCTACGACGGCACAATCTTTCACCGCGTCATTAACGGCTTCATGATCCAGGGCGGCGGATTCGAACCGGGCATGAAGCAAAAGCCCACCAACGCCCCTATCGAAAATGAAGCCAACAACGGGCTAGGTAACGCCATCTACACGATTGCGATGGCTCGCACGAACGACCCGCACTCGGCTACTGCGCAGTTTTTCATTAACGTTGCCGATAACGACTTCCTGAACCACACCGCACCCAACCCGCGCGGCTGGGGTTATGCCGTGTTCGGCAAGGTTGTTGAAGGTACCGAAACTGTCGACGCCATCAAAGCCGTCCCCACGGGCGCACGCGCCGGCCATCAAGATGTTCCCACCGACGACGTCGTAATTCTCAAGGCAGAAGCTCTGTAAACGTGGCTAGTCTTCAACCCATTCCATTGCAGGAAATTCCGGGCACGCTCTGGATAGCATCCGACACTCACCTGCAATCCCAGACGCCGCGCACCACAGAAGCCTTCCTGGCTTTCGTGCGTGCGGCACCTGAGAATGCGGACGCTCTCGTTCTGCTCGGCGACGTTTTCGATGCCTGGGTGGGTGACGACATTCTTAAGGCGCCGCCGCCATGGTTGCAGGAAATTGTGGCTACATTGGCCGAGACCGGGAAAAAAATTCCACTATGGCTGGGCCACGGCAACCGCGATTTCCTCATGGGCGAAGCGCTCGCGGCCAGCCTCCGCGCGCGCATTCTGCCCGAGCGGGTTCGCGTCAAAACAGACTACGGTGTCATCCTCTTCGCGCACGGCGACGAACTTTGCACCGACGACGTCGAATACCAAAAAATGAGGATGATCGTGCGCAACCCGGCTTGGCAGGCTGACGTTCTGGCTCGTCCGTTGCAGGAGCGCCTGCAAATGGCGACCGAACTCCGCATGCAAAGCGAATCCGACAAATCTATGAAGGCCGAAGAAATCATGGATGTCAATCAGCAGGCGGTTGAGCAGCTCATGTTAGCCGCCGGGGTAACGCGCCTACTTCACGGCCATACGCATCGGCCTCAACGTCACGTCTTCATGCTGAACGATCGTCCGGCCGAACGCTGGGTGCTTCCCGATTGGGATTTCGACCACACGCCCACGCGAGGTGGATGGATCAGCATCGATCGCGACGGCATCGCTTTGAACGACTGGGAAATCGCCGACGCTTAACGGCGGTGCACCATCGGGGCACTGGCCCACCCGCCGCCTGGCGCTTCGTTCGGGGCGCCAGCCCCGGCCGGTCGAGAGCACATTTTCTGCAACGCGGTGATGAGATCGTGTAGTTCAGCTGCTGGGCATTGCCCGTTCGGTGAACCGGTTGATTGGCGGCGTCAGGCCCATGCCGCGCAAGCCTAAGCGGTCTCGCCAGAACCTCGCCAGCCATCCGTATCCCTTGAACTTTCACTATTTGGTTTTCGGGCGGCGACCGTGGGCGGTGACCAGCATCGCGGTACACACACCGCGCATCATGTCTACTTCCTCACGCGACATCTGCGCCCGGGTGAACAAGTGCCGCATACGCAGCATCAACTTCTTGGGGTGGGCAGGATCCAGAAACCCAACGGCGGTGAGTGCTTCTTCCCAGTGCTGCAGAAAGGCCTGAACCTGATTACCCGGCGCGGGCGCCGGACCGGGCTCGGCTGGCACGAACGATAGATCACCCAACGACAGGCCTTCGAGCAGCGAGTAGCGCATCTCCC
Source organism: uncultured Pigmentiphaga sp. (assembly GCA_964569785.1). Classification (GTDB taxonomy): domain Bacteria; phylum Pseudomonadota; class Gammaproteobacteria; order Burkholderiales; family Burkholderiaceae_B; genus Verticiella. Next base: position 7,929 of record CAZMVM010000091.1, read on the forward strand.
ACGCCACCACCTGGATCGCCTGGGCCACGTTGAGCGAGCTGTAGCGGGGGTTAGCGGGAATATGACAGGCCCACTGACACAAGGCGAGTTGATCATTGGTCAACCCTGACCGCTCGGTGCCAAATACAACTGCCACCTTCCCGCCCTCGGATGCTGAATTGGAGAGATGCTCGGACGCGAGCACGCTCGCCTTGCGCACGTCACAGGACGGCGGGCCCAGATCGCGCCCCCGCGCGGTCAAGGCGAAGGCTAACGTGGCATCGCCCAGGGCTTCGGCCAACGTATCAAATACTCGTACGCCTTCCAAAACGTCTAGCGCTCCACTGGCCAGCGCCACGGCTTCCGCATTTGCGGCCGGTCGCGTGACCCGAGGATTGACGAGCACAAGCTGAGAGAATCCCATGGTTTTAAGTGCGCGCGCGGCGGCTCCCACGTTGCCAGGGTGCGTGGGCTCAACCATGATGAAATCGAATTTGGAAAACACGGGTAGATGAATGCGACCGAAAAGGTGAACGTAAACGGGGAGATAAAGGGTGGGGCGAACACAACAAGTAGACTTTGCCAGTCGAAACACCCTGTCGCCTGCGACATGCGGGCAAAAAGTGTATGCAAAATTCGGGTGGGCTTGCAACGCGCCGCTTCCGCCCCCTGCCTGTCGCCCCGGATGGGTTGGTTCAACCGGATCACGACGGGCGCGAAACGGCGCGCAACTACCGCCGCGAGCCGCGTCGCCTCGGATAGGTTGGGTCAGCCGCATCACGACACAACTGTGTGCCTCGACGTGCAGGGCCGTCAAGCTCGGGGTGACAGAGCCCAAAGTACCTAGCTAGGTCTGTGCCGCAACCCTAATATGCCAGGAATTTCACCGCCTCAAATTATCACTGCGACATTGGTTGGTCTGCACGAAAGCCCATAGCAACACCGCGGGAATGGCAGCTGCTAGAACCCCCCAACATGCGCGGAATCGCCGGGTGGCCTAAAATCACCCATTCTGCCCCTTAGCTTACTGAAGACACGCTTTCATGCATCCCATGATTAACACCGCCGTGAAGGCGGCGCGCCGTGCTGGCAATATCATCAACAGGGCCAGCGTGGATCTTGAACGATTGTCCATAACGCGCAAAGGTCCGCGCGATTTCGTCACAGAAGTAGACCGGGCCGCAGAAAGCGCCATTATTGAAGTTCTACAGGCAGCCTACCCCGATCACGCCATCCTTGCCGAAGAGTCGGGTGTCCACCATCATACCGACCCCGAAAACGCCGAATATCAGTGGATAATCGATCCGCTTGATGGCACATCTAACTTCATTCATGGCTTTCCGGATTACGCGGTATCAATTGCCTTGGCCCATCGCGGCGTCATCACCCATGCCGTCGTTTACGACACCACACGCAACGAATTATTCACTGCCTCACGCGGTTCGGGCGCCTTCCTGAACGACCGCCGCATCCGCGTGTCTCGACGTTATCGTATGATCGAGGCGTTGGTGGGCGCCAGCTTCCGGACTTCCGACGACGCCGAGGTAGCGCGTTGGGCGCGCATTTTTAGCGAAATGTCAGTGGCTTGTGCGGGCACACGCAGGATTGGCTCTGCCGTACTCGATCTCGCATGGGTCGCTGCGGGGCGACTCGACGCCTGTTACGGTGCCGGGCTCAAGCCCTGGGATGTCGCCGCCGGAAGTCTGCTGGTGCTCGAAGCGGGCGGCCTTGTCGGCGACTTTGAAGGCGAACAGAGCTGGCTCTCTTCTGGCAATATCGTGGCCGCCACCCCCCGTTTGTTCCCACATATGCTATCCATGCTTGAACCCATGAGACAGCGAACGTCCGAGGGCTCGGCTTAAGCACGCCATGATCCCTTTGTGTTTTACGCCGCAGACGACAGACTGCAGCGCTTACGCAGAGCTCACCTGCGATGATCTCGAACCTCCCTCAGAACGTCACCACGGGCCCAGCACGATCTCAGCCCGGGTCAAGCGGCGCCTGGGGCGAGCTCCCTTCCATGCGGTTTGGCTTACAGCGCGTCGGGGCCTAAGCTTTAGCAAGGCTTCGCCCCCATACTCAAGCCTCGGCAGCGTGTGCGGTGCGGCCGGCAGCATGTCGCGTCGCATCCAATCAGCCGGGCTTGCCGCCTCGCCTACCATCAAGCTTGAAGCGGATGTAGCCATCGGCATCCCCTGCCAGTTAGCCGGGGATTCCTTCACCGACCCTCGCGGAGCCCGGTAATGGAGTGGTTGTTCGATCCGACGGCCTGGGTCGGCTTGTTCACACTGATTCTGCTCGAGATTGTCCTGGGCATCGACAATCTGGTCTTCATTGCCATCCTTGCCGACAAGCTGCCACCCCACGAGCGAGATCGCGCGCGCATCATAGGGCTATCGCTTGCCCTGGTTATGCGCCTCGCCCTGCTGACGGCGATCTCGTGGTTAGCGACCCTGACCCGCCCGCTGCTCACCTTCGGCAACATCAGCTTTTCTGGCCGCGACCTGATCCTGCTACTCGGCGGTCTGTTCTTGCTTTTCAAAGCCACCATCGAGTTGCATGAGCGTCTGGAAGGCCCGGGCCCCAAGGAAACCGGCCCGCGCGCTTACGCCGGTTTTGCCGTTGTCGTGACTCAAATCGTGGTACTCGATGCCGTGTTCTCCCTGGACTCCGTCATTACGGCGGTGGGGATGGTCGATTATCTATCGGTCATGATGATTGCGGTGGTGATCGCCATCGGGGTCATGTTGGTTGCCTCCAAACCGCTCACGCGCTTTGTTAACGCGCACCCGACTGTGGTGATCCTGTGCTTGGCCTTCCTGCTGATGATCGGATTCTCTTTAGTGGCCGAAGGCATGGGCTTCCATGTGCCTAAGGGTTACCTCTACGCGGCCATCGGATTCTCGATCCTGATCGAAACCTTTAACCAGGTGGCGCGTCGCAATCTGCTGAAGTACAACGCCGCACGGCCCATGCGTGCGCGCACTGCCGAAGCAGTGCTGGCTTTATTGCGCGCCAAACCCCAGACCATCGACGACGGGCTGACCGAAAGCAATGGGCGTAATGGCGAAGCGGCAAGCGAAGACGAGCCCATCTTCGAGGCGGAAGAGCGGCATATGGTGAGCGGTGTCCTTACGCTGGTCGATCGCACCGTTCACTCCGTGATGACGCCGCGGGGCGACATTTCGTGGATCAATCTCGAAGACGACCCCGAAACGATCCGCAAGATACTCACAGACGTCCCACACAGCCAGTTTCCCGTATGCCGGGGCAACCTGGACGACATCATTGGCATCGGGCGCGCACGCGACCTGCTCGCCGATATTCTTACCGTGGGCACGATCCGCACCGAGAGCCTGCGCGAGCCCATTATCGTGCCTGAATCCATACGCATGCTGGCACTCATCGACACACTCAAGCGTGCCCATGGTCAACTGGTGTTAGTCGCCGATGAGTTTGGGGCCATCGAAGGGTTGGTGACCGCGATGGACGTATTCGAAGCGATCGCCGGAGAGTTTCCTGACGAGGATGAAGCCCCCGACATCGTGCCGGAAAGCGAGAACCGATGGATTGTCGCGGGGGCCGCCGATCTGCACCACTTGGAACAAGAACTCGACATTAGCGGATTGGTAGGTGAGGACTATTCGACGCTTGCGGGCTATCTCTTGACGCATTTCGGTCAATTGCCCGAGCCCGGTCAGGTGCTCGAGCAAACACCGCCGGGTCTGCGCTTCGAAGTCCTGGAAGTCTCAGAACGACGAATCGTTTCCGTCTTGGTTGAACGCCTGCCGCAGCCCGAGGTAGAAGTCGAGCAGGATTAAGCGGCGCGGCGGCACTCAAAGGAGGGCCCCCCACGGGCCCGGCGGCGCAGATTTGCGTACCTGTCGCGGCAGAGCTGCGGTGCCCTGGCCCTGGCCCGCCTGCGAAGCCAGGCTTTGCCCATATGCTGCCAAACGACATCTCGTCAGCCGTGCGCACCCGCGCCGACCCTCTTCTGCAGCACCCCAACGCCTGATGGCCGCTTTGAATGTGGTATCAAATGTACACGGGCTCGACGCGGTGGACGGTTAACAGTATGTTTACGTTACGGCGCAGGGTCAACAGCGCGTGTTAAACTTTTGCCCGAAGTGATACATTAACGTCTCATTTGAGCGTGCCGAGGCTCACCACCCCGTCTACTCCTGCGCGCTCATCCCGCCGAGAATTTCCTCATGCCAATTCCAGACCTCACTCGGAAACTGCCGTTAGTCGCGGTTCTTGCACTCGCCGTGACCCTCGCTGCCTGCAACCGATCAGGGCAAGATCAAGCAGCCTCGCAACAAATGCAAATGCCGCCGTTACCCGTCAGCATCGTAACGGTCAAGCCCGAGCGTACGGCCATTACCAGTGAGCTACCGGGTCGTATCGTGGCAACCCGGTCCGCCCAAGTGCGTGCTCGGGTTCCCGGCATCGTCCTCGAACGGGTTTTCACCGAAGGTACCGACGTTGAAGCGGGAGATGTTCTTTTCCGCATCGATCCCGCACCACTTGAGGCTGCCTATCAGGCCGCGGCCGCTAATTTGCAAAGCGCCGAGGCGGCGCTCTTTGAAGCACGCCAAACTGAAAAGCGCTATGCCCCGCTGGTAAAGCAAAACGCGATTAGTCGGCAACAATACGATCAAGCGGTGGCTGCGCGCCGCCAGGCCGAGGCACTCGTCGCCCAGCAAAAGGCGGCGCTCGACAAGGCCAAGCTGGATCTGGGCTACGCTACCGTGACCGCCCCCATCTCCGGCCGTATCGGGAACGCGCTGGTTACCGAAGGAGCCCTGGTCGGACAAGGCGAGCCGACCCCGATGGCACTCATTCAACAACTCGACCCCATCTACGTCGATTTCACCCAGTCATCGAGTCAGTTGCTGCAGCTTCATGAAGCCATCCTCGCCGGAAAGCTTACTGCCAGCGACATTGAAAGCACTCCCGTCACCCTGGTGCTACCCACCGGAGCGCGCTATGCGCACGAGGGCAAACTGCTATTTTCGGGAATCTCTGTCGACCCAACCACCGGGCAGATTTCGCTACGGGCAGAGTTCCCCAACCCCGACAAGCTTTTGCTTCCCGGAATGTATGTGCGGGGCCAGATTGCCCAGGGAGTCGTCGACAACGTCATCAGCGTACCGATTCAGGCTATTCAACGTAACCCGGACGGTAGCGCTTATGTGTATGTGGTCGACGAGAACAACACCGTCCAACCCCGTCCCATTGTTGCGGGCGCGATGATGTCCGATCGGTGGGTCGTCGAAAGTGGTTTACAACCCGGCGATCGTGTCGTTCTGAACCGCTTCCAGCAATTGCGTCCGGGCGCTCCGGTGCAACCCGTTCCCGCGGGCGCCGCGCCAGCGCCAGGTGCTCCGGCACCTTCCGCCGCGCCGCAACAGCAGGCTGGTGAGGCAGCCACCCCAGCCCCGCAACGCTCGGTGGACGCCGAGAACAGCAGCAATGACCAGGGCTCATCCACTGCGACGAGTCAGCGCTGACATTTGCGGGTGTTAACGCACGCCCTTCGTCGTCCCT
>CAZMVM010000092.1:0-10061 GCA_964569785.1 uncultured Pigmentiphaga sp.
CAACTAGCCACGACAGTACGCCGCCAACAGCGATCGCCCACACTGCGCCTTGGACGCCTAACCGGCGTTGAACCAAATCGCGCAAAACCAGTGCCAGACCAACCATGAGCACGGCAGTAGGAGCCATGATCCCCGGTGCGACGGGGATCAGACAGGGGCCTTGAGGAACGCAGACGAGCCCCACATGAGTGACCATCCAGTTGGCAAGAGGAATACAAAGGGTGAACGCGATGAGAAAGGCCAGGCCTTCCCATCGACGGCGGCTAGCGTTGAAAGACATCAAATTCTCCGGTACGCGGTCAGGCGAAACAAGCCTGGGCGACAATTCGAGTGGCAGACAGGCGAAAGCCTGCGCCTGGGCAAGATTGTAATAAATGCGGCGTAATTTCTCTCAGGAGACTGCGCACGACCTGACAGGAGTCGAAATTTACGACCGCAGGCACTTTTACCTGTCTGTTGAGAGCGCCATCGGCTTGTATCGACCGTGATTCTCAAGAAAGGCGGCGTAAGACATTTGTCGTGCGCTTCCTGAGTGAAGGGTGGGCAAATGGCAGCTAGCAGAAAGCACAGACGCGTGGTATGGTTGATTCGTGACTTCCCCCAGGTGGCGGAAACGCCTGAAGGCGTATCCACCACGTCAATCCCTCGATGAAGCTATGTGTGCATTGCGCAAACTTATCGCATCGCGTCGCCGCGCTCGTTTCGGGGCGCCGCTGCTGCTTGCGCGGCTGCACATCGTAAATCGGGAATGTTCAAGCGTGTCGTGCAGCCAAACATCGCACGGAATGTGTCACCCACCACTCATGGCGCGGCGCGCGGGGGCTCCTTACCGCAAGAGCCTCGACTGTCTTTCTTAAGCTCGGCCGACCAGCTAACAACATAAAGTTTCAACAACGTGGTCGCCGAGCTCTAAGTACCAAGCATAAGCAAATTACTACGACCGGCTCCGGTTCCACTGCCTTGAATCGTCACACGAGTTGTGCGAGCGATTCTTACCATGCAAAGGAGAGGTAGGTATGACTACTAAGCGCAAACTGACGCGCGACGACGCGTCATATTTAACGAAGCTGGCCGAAGAGGTGGCGCATACCTCTGGTGACAGCATGCTGCTTGATACCGTTTACGATTTGATTGCGCAAGCTTCCATTTTGCCGGAAGGCAGCCGTGACAAGAACTACGTCGAACTCAACGACCTGGTTACTTACGAGTTGAAGGAATCCGGCGCACGCCAAATAGTTACTTTGGTTGAGCCGAAGGAAGCAGACCCTCGGGCCTCTCGCGTCTCGCTTCTGACTCCAGTCGGGTTGGCTCTTATCGGTACAAAAATTGGCGCCACTGCCGAGGTTGCGCTGCCCTCCGGGAAAACGCAAGTGATCAAGATACTAGCTGCCGAGCCACAGTGGCTTCCCGCCGCTTAAGACACAACGCTTGGCAACCAGGCGGTTGTTGCAACGGTGAACTCGCCGCCCTTCGTGTTTTGGGCTAGCTATGGTTTTTCTGGGCAATGAGCGGCAGGAGTATCACGAAGCGAGCGAGCATAGCCTTTGGCAAGCGGCGCTTTCTTTGTGCAATCGATGGGTTCACGAGAGGGCCATGCAGTGCGAGGTGAAGAGGCAAACGAACCGGCCCGCCCGCCAGGGCTCGGTACCGCCAGGCATCAAGGTCGTAGTGCGTTGTCCGTTGGCACGGTGGCTCGGGGTTGTCTTTGCGGGAAAGTGGGAGGTGGTGCCATGAAGCCGTGCATGAGCAAATGAGCGATGCGTTCGCTCAGCTCGCTCGGCGGGATACTGCCCGAGCGACGGTACCAGGTAAGCGTCCATATCATCATGCCGTATAACAGCAAGGCGTATGGCTTCTGCACGTCGAGCTGTTGCATAAGCGCGGGATTCAGCTCTCGTAATAAGGTCGATAGCAGTTCTGTCATGCGCACTTCGAGGGCCCGAATTGCGCGCAACTTAGGACGCGGTAAGTGTTTAACGTCGTTCATTAGAATAATGTGTTCGTGACGGCCCTGTATCGCACCATTCATAAAACTTTGAACAAATAACAAAAAGCGCTCGTGAGGTGGCAACGGCGAATCGACGATGTGAGTGAGTTGGGCAACCTGCTGCGTGATGTGCTCATGCACGATTTCGAAGAGCAAGGCTTCTTTGCTTGGAAAGTAATGATAAGTGTGCGATTTCGATGTTCCGCAGGCATTGGCGACATCGAGCATGGTTGCTTTGTCGAACCCTTTGCGGGCGATTAAAGCTGCCGCCTTATTCAGGATGTGTTGCCGTTTTTTGTCATAGTCGATTGCACGGGCGCGCGCCATAATGCTTCCTGAAGTATGAGATGGCCCAGGCGGGATATGCGGTATCGTTGGGGCTTATTCTGAACAAAAGTAACAGGTTATTGGTGATTCCTGTTTTATGTCGGCACAAATGGAATGGGTTCTCAAGCTCATTATCGATAAAAGATTAGGAATACGCAAACACGCTTTCTACAACACAAAAAAATCACGGCGAGAAAAGCTGCACGCTTGGAATTTTGCTTTTCGTTATTACACGCCGCGTTGGCAAACTCAGATTCGTCACGCTGCGGTCGTCGTCAAGAGTGATCTAGATCATTGTTTGGCGAAACCGGGTCGGTGTCTGTTGCGTTGCAGCACGACGAAAGTTGATCAGACAATTGCAGGCAGTTGCCTTAGGGTTATTCCCAACGTGCGATTCAGTCCGCGGATGGATAGCATATGTATTTAAGACCGACTCGTCGGTCTAACTTAAAGCCGGATCAAGCTTAATGTTGCGGGTAGGTGACGCGTTTTACGTGGCCCGCGCCAGCACCGCAATCACGCGGAGACGCCCCAAGCATCATGGAAGCAACCAGCGACGGAAATGCGGCTCGACAGCTCTCCCAGGAGCCCGCTCTGGCCATACATAACCTGCAGGTCGTGTACGACGGTGTCATTGAAGCCGTTCGCGACGTGTCGCTAGAGATTCGCCCAGGCCAAATCGTTGCTTTGCTGGGAACTAACGGCGCCGGGAAGTCTACAGTGCTTAAGGCGGTGTCGGGGGTGCTCGATGCTGAAGATGGGAAAATTCGGAAGGGCTCCATCCAGCTTTTTGGCGCGCCTATTCATCACGAACCAGCACCAAGCATCGTCAAGAGGGGCTTGGTACAAGTACCCGAGGGGCGGCGCCTGTTTCAGACACTAACGGTTGAAGAAAACTTAATTGCTGGCGCGCATTTGCAAAAGGCTAAACAGCTGGCCGAAGCACGAGATTACGTTTATTCGTTATTTCCACAACTGCTCGATCTACGGCACAACATAGCCGGCTATCTGTCGGGTGGCGAGCAGCAAATGGTTGCGATCGGACGCGCGCTTATGAGCCGCCCTAAAGTACTCGCTCTCGACGAACCCTCCTTGGGCCTTGCGCCGCTTATTATCAATGAAATTTTCGAACGTATTCTGCAACTGCGTGCTACCGCCGGGTTAACCATTCTGCTGGTCGAGCAAAACGCTAGCCGCGCGCTGTCGATTGCCGATTACGCATATATCCTGGAGAACGGGCGAGTAGTCATTGATGGCACAAGCGAGCAGCTTAAGCGTAACGCCGACGTGCGGGAGTTCTACCTTGGCTTGAATGCTCAACAAAATCGAAGCAGTTTGCGTGACGTCAAACACTACAAACGTCGCAAGAGGTGGTTGTCATGACTGTTGCCCGCTCGTCAACGGAGCTCGACGTCGCTGCGCTGTACACGTCTTCCACCGATAGCCGCAGTGTCGAGACGAAGGCAACTGCCGCAACGCTGCCCATCTTGGAAGCACGCGGCTTGATCAAGCGCTTTGGGGGCGTAACCGCCGTCAATAATGTCAGTTTAATGGTCATGCCGGGAGAAATTGTCAGCCTCATTGGCCCGAATGGCGCGGGCAAGACCACGACATTCAATCTAATAAGCGGTGTTTTACCTCCCACCGAGGGCGAGATCTATTACAACGGGAAAAGTACTGCTGGCTTGAAACCGCATCAGTTTGCGCAGCTTGGCATCGGTCGAACCTTCCAGAATTTGGCACTGTTTCGGCACGGTACCGTCGTCGAGAACTTACTCGTTGGCCGGCATATCCACTTTGATTACTCGGTGATCGAGTCAATGGTTTTCTGGGGGCGGGCGCGACGTCAAGAAATTCGTGCCCGTGAACGCATCGAGGAAATTATCGAGTTCCTCGAAATCGAAGAGCTACGAGACAAGCAGGTCAGCCAGTTGTCGTACGGGCAACAAAAACGTGTAGAGCTGGGCCGGGCTCTTGCGTGCGAACCTACGCTGCTGCTACTCGATGAAATTGTCGCGGGCATGAATCGCGAGGAGAAGGAGGACATCGCTCGATTCACGCTCGATATCCGCGACGAGTTCGGTATCTCTGTTCTCATGATCGAGCACGATATGCAGGTGGTTATGGACCTTTCAGACCGCGTGTACGTCCTTGACTTTGGATCGTTGATTGCAACAGGTACGCCCGCCGACGTGGCAGCGAATCCCTTGGTGCATCGGGCCTATCTCGGAGGGGAAACCGGTCATGCTTGAACATGACAAGCTGATCCGTGGAGAGGCCACGTTGCCGGGTCTATTGCGTTGGCAGGCCAAGGTGCGCGGCGATCAAGTGGCATTGCGGGAAAAAGATAAGGGCATTTGGCGCGGCTATACGTGGGCGCAGTACTACAGCAATGCGCGTCGCGTTGCATGGGGCTTAACCTGTCTCGGTCTGCGTCGCGGTGACCGTATCGCGATAGCAGCGGAGAATGTCCCAGAATGGTTTTATGCCGACCTTGGCGCGCAAATGATTGGGGTACAGGTCGTCGGTATCTACCCCACTAATCCTTGGCCCGAAGTTCAGTACATTACCGGGCATTGTCAGGCGAAACTCGTCATCACAGGTGATCAGGAGCAAACCGACAAGGTTTTGGATGCCATGTCCCATGGCAAGGGTCTCCCCCATCTCCAGCACCTCTTTTGCGTTGATATGAAGGGGCTCCGTCGTTACGAGCCGGGGCGGCCATACCCGTTTGCGCATCTCTTGCAGCTCGGAGATCAATACGCTGTCGAGCACCCTGACGCTGATCGTTGGCTAGACGATCGGATCGATGCGTTGTCTCCTGATGACGTCAATATTTTGGTATACACATCGGGCACTACCGGACCTCCAAAGGGGGCGATGCTGACTCATCGGAACTTCGTGTATGGTGCTTATGCGTACATGAGTGCCAGGGGAATGCTCGGCAAGAAATTCGATTCCGTGTGTTACTTGCCGCTATGTCACGTTGCAGAGCGCAGCTATTCTACGGTTCAGCATCTGCTTACGGGGGGATGCGTCAGTTTTGCAGAGTCGATTGACACAGTTGCAGCCGACATCCGTGAAATTGCTCCTACTTTCTTTCTCGGTGTTCCGCGCATTTGGGAAAAGCTTCAACAGGGCTTCGAGTTTCGCTTGAAGGATAGCGGTGCATTACAGCAGTGGGTATATCGTGCTGCAATCCGCCGCGGACGCATTCTTTCCGACCGCCGCTCCCGGTATGGGCGACTCGTAGCCATCACCGACAAGCTGGAGTTCGCGTTTTGGTACTTAGTGTTGTTCCGTAACATACAGCGGCATATGGGGCTCAATCGCACCCACACGCGCATGTGCGGAGGTGCTTCCGTATCGCCCGAGACGCTCAAGTTCTTTGACATTATCGGGCTCACGGTAGGGCAAGGGTATGGGCTCACCGAGTCTGGCGGCCTTTGTTTCGTACAATTACCTAACCGTCCCTACATTCAAGGGAGTTGCGGTCCTGCCATGGAAGGGGTGGAGTGGCGGGTTGCAGACGACGGTGAGATCTTCGTCCGTTCGCCGGGTGTGTTCCGCGGGTACCTGTTCGACGACCAGGCAACAGCAGACGTTGTTGATGCAGATGGGTGGCTTGCAACCGGTGATATCGTCGAGCGCTGCGGCGAGGGCGAAATCGCCGTCATCGATCGCAAGAAGGCGATTATTATTACTAGCGGCGGGAAGAACATCGCGCCATCGGAAATAGAGGACGCGCTTAAGGAAAGCCCGTACATTCGAGAAGCGATTGTGGTTGGCGAAGGCCAGAAGTTCATCGGTGGATTAATCCAGATTGATTTCGATAATGTGGGGCGTTGGGCCAGTGACCGCAATCTGCCGTACACCACTTTCAAATCCCTCACGCAGATGGAAGAAGTGCGTGAGCTCATTCAGCACGAAATCGACCAGGTGAATACCCGGTTTGCACGCGTTGCCAACATCCGCAAGTTTGTGCTTCTTGAGAAAGAGCTTGATCACGACGATGGCGAGCTGACCGCCACGCAGAAAGTCAGGCGAGGCGTTATCGATCAGAAGTTCGCGCGCGAACTTCAGCTGATCTACGGGAGCGCTTAATGGATTACTTCATTCAGCTCGTCATGTCGGGCCTGGTGACGGGAGCCATTTACGGTTTGGTTGCCATGGGCTTTGCTGTCATTTTTAAGGCGACGGGCATTGTCAACTTTGCGCAAGGTGAGATGGGGATGTTAACCGCGTACAGCACATGGGCTCTGGCAACCATGTTGGGTACGGGATCGATCATCACCATCTTGATCGCGATCATCTTAGGGGCATTGCTCGGCCTCATCTGCGAGCGTCTCATCATGCGCCCGATGTTGGGCGAACCCGTGTTGTCGGTGGTCTTGGTTACCGTTGGGCTCGCAGTTGTGCTGCGCGCGCTTGTCACGATTATTTGGGGGGCCGCACCCCACAAGTTCGATATGGACGGCGCCGATCGGTTGGTCGAGCTGGGCCGTGCAACGATCCGGGTGGGCCAGCTGGCCGTGGTTGCGTTTCTAGTGCTCGCTCTCGCGGTCTTTTGGTTTTTCCTGCGGCGCAGCCGGTTCGGGGTAGCCATGCGGGCGGTTGCTGCAGACGAGAAAGTGGCCCGGCTTATGGGAATTTCCACAGCACGCGTTCAAGCCTTTGCGTGGGCTGCGTCCTCGGCGCTGGCGGGGCTGGCGGGGGCCATGTTTGCGGTCATCTACGGGTTGCTGCCCAGCATCTTCCAAATCGGCCTGAAGGCCTTCCCCGCCACGGTTCTGGGCGGGTTCGACTCTATTCTAGGGTCGGGCTTCAGTGGTCTCATCATCGGTGTTTTCGAGAACCTCATCGGCGGTTATCTGTCGAGCACGCTGAAAGAGGTCTCCGGCTTCGTGCTGATTCTGGTGGTTCTGATGGTTCGCCCGTTCGGCTTGTTCGGTGAAAAAAGAATTGAGAGGGTTTGATGCGCAGCGGATATTTCAAAGAGCGATACAGCGACCTCATCGTACTCACCGACTCATCGGCGGTGAAAGCGTGGTCCGCCGTGTTGATCGCATTGCTCATCGCATCTCCCTGGTTACTCAGCAATTATCTGCTGTCGCATCTCACGTTGATTCTATTCACGCTGGTAGGGGCTCTGGGACTAAACATCCTAACCGGGTTTGCGGGCCTAATTTCCCTTGGGCATGTGGGGTTTCTCATGCTCGGTGGCTACAGTTACGGGATTGTGGCTACACAGTTAGGCTTGCCGGCTGAGCTTGCCTTGTTGGCGTCGGCAATCGTGCCCGCATTTTTTGGAATCATTGTAGGTGTACCGTCGTTGCGCCTGCATGGTCTGTACCTCGCGATTACCACGCTGGCGTTCAGCTATATCGTGAGTGCGGCTCTGTTAGCGGGTGGGGACTTCACCGGAGGTGGACGCGGTCTGATCGTGATGCGGCCCAACATCTTTGGTTTTGACTTATCCAGCGACGAGGCCTTTTACTGGTTCTGTCTTGTTGTAGCAACTTTCGCTCTCTTTGTGACGCTGAATCTAAGGCGTTCCTATGTTGGACGTGCATTCGTGGCGCTACGCGACGACGACATTGCTGCGCGCACCATGGGTGTTAACTTGGTTCGTTTCAAGTTGTTGGCATTTTTAATCAGTGCAGCATTCACGGGAGTGGCCGGGGCCTTGATGGCGATGTACTTAAGCTTTATTAGCGTTGAAAGTTTCCCGTTCCTGCTTTCCATCGAAGCGCTTGCCATCATTATTGTGGGCGGACTGGGATCCGTACTGGGCACGGTGTTAGGCACAATATTTATCGTTACGCTGCCTGACTTGTTCAACGCCCTCATGGGACTGCTCGGAGACCACTTGCGTGACCTCATGACAACCAGCGCTCACGAGGTCAAGGCGGTGCTGTACGGGCTCGCGATTATTGGCTTCCTCCGGTTTGATCCACGAGGATTATTGGGGATCTGGCGTGATATCCGCCACAGTTGGGTGTATTGGCCGCTAAGGTACTAAATGTTAGAGGTTTGCTGAAAATCGGTTAAGCGGGGCGTAGTCAGACAGCAAAAGCCGAAACTTAATAAGGAGGCAAGCGATGCGAGGGAGACTTACTACATTGGCTCTGGTGGGCCTGGTAGCGCTAACCGCTACGACATTTCCTGCGGTAGCCAAGCAGGGCGTTACAGACAAAGAAATCGTGCTGGGGGACATCGTGCCATTAACCGGCCCTCCCGCATTGCTGGGTGTAGCGCATAACCTCGGAGTCAGGGTGGCCATTGCGGAGGCGAACGAGGCCGGCGGCATCAATGGTCGTCAAATTCGCCTGATCTCCGAAGACGATGGCTATGTTCCATCTCGCACCATTCAGGGCGTACGCAAGCTTATCAACAGCGATAAGGTGTTCGCGTTGACGGCCGTCTCGGGTACGGCCCAATCATTGGCCGCGATGCCGCTCTTTAAACAAAGTGGAATACCGGCCATGGCGCCGATTACTACACACCGCGGCTTATACGATCCCATCGTGGATAACATATTCGTCGTGGGGTACGACATGGCGGATGCGGTCAGCGAGTTGGTTGCGCAAATGGCGGATCGCTATCCCGGTAAAAAGTGGGCCATCATCTCGCAGGACGACGACTACGGCGAGGATGTCAGACGCGGCTTTGATAAGGTCGTCAAAGACAAGAATCTCGACGTGGTCTCGCGCCAAATCTTCAAAAAGGGGCAAACTGATTTTTCCTCTGAAATCCTGCAAGTTAGGCAATCGGGTGCCGAAGTTCTCATGGCGGGTGGCGTATTGGGCGAAAACGTTACGATGGCGCGTGAACTAGAGCGCATTGGTCACCGTATCCCCATGGGTGTCACTTACGTATCGCGAGTGCCGGCCGCGGTGAAGCTTATGGGCTCAGCCGCAGAGAACGTATATGTCATGGATTACGTGTACCTGGAAGATCAACCCGAGGCACAGGAGTTCATGGACAAGATACGTAAGTACCTTTCGACCGATGAGCAAGCACGGGTAAATCGTTACACCTTTACGGGTTACGCATCCACACGAGCACTTATTGAGGCGATGAGGGCGTGTGGCGACGATCTAACTTGGAAGTGCACGATCGATCAGCTCAACCAGCTTAGCGATCTCGAAACCGGCACTATGACGCCGCTGACATTCACCCCCGATGATCATCTCGCAGCTCCCCGGCTTTTCCTGTTAAAGGCGGATCCGTCCATTGAAAACTACCGCGTCGTGCAATAGTCAATTCAAGCGTGTTCAGCCTCGCGGCTGAACCGTCGTTTACGTTTTGAATCCAGAGCTCTCCTCGAGCCGCTCGCCTACCAAACGGATGTTCACGTTTCTGGGGGCGAGCCAACGCCTTGGCCTCCTCTTCGGAACACGTATGAGCAGTTCGCTTGAATGTGATGCGTGTAGATGTAAGGCCAACAGAAAATTGTCCGCTCATGACAGAATTTGAATTTAACGAGCCGAGCTACCTGAGCGACGACTTGAGATTGGTGCGTGCGCAGGTGCGGCGGTTTGTCGATGAGGTCATTGTGCCAAACGGCGACGCTTGGGAGCAGGCAGGGGAGATTCCTCGCTCCGTATTTCAGCAGCTGGGCCAGATGGGCTTTCTGGGAATGCGCCACCCCGAAGAGTACGGCGGTGGGGGGATGGGGCCCCTGGCATCGGTAGTGTTAGGAGAAGAGCTCGCCCGTTCATCCTACGGCGGGATAGCCAGCGCA
>CAZMVM010000092.1:10071-13414 GCA_964569785.1 uncultured Pigmentiphaga sp.
ATCGCCCATCGTGGCACCCACCAACAAAAGCAGAAGTATCTTCCGGCGGCATGTCTCGGCGAGAAAGTCGGTGCCATTTGCGTCACAGAGCCGGGTGCAGGCTCGGACGTGGCGGCTCTCAAGACACGTGCGGTCAAAACAAACGACGGGTGGCTGTTGAATGGAACAAAAACGTTCATCACCAACGGTGTCAACGCCGATATCTATATCGTTGCTGCGCGGACAGATCTGCAGGCCAAGGGCAGTCGTGGTATCTCGCTCTTTATTGTCGAAAAAGGCACGCCCGGGTTGACCGTCGGGCACCGGTTCGAAAAGCACGGTTGGCGGTCCTCGGACACTGCCGAATTGTTTTTTGATGATGTACGGCTACCGGACGACGCGCTGCTTGGGGAGGAAGGAAAGGGGTTTTATTACATTATGAGCACCTTCCAGAACGAACGCTTGGTGGTGGGTGCGTTGGTTAGTGGCTCGTGTGCGAAGGCGATCGAGCTCACCCTCGATTACACCCGTCACCGTCAGGCATTCGGTAAGACATTATGGGAGCAACCGGTGGTGCGCAACAAGATCGCTTGGGCGGCTGCGAAGGCGGCAGCCGTGCGGGCGTTCACATATCAGTGCGCGCAAATGATTGATGAAGGCAAAGACACGGTGCGCGAAGTGTCGATGCTTAAAGCTTATGCTGCAGAAACTCTTCAAGAGGTTGTTCATGTCTGCCTGCAGCTGCATGGTGGGACGGGCTATATCGTTGGTACGCCCATCGAGCGTATGGCTCGTGATGCACGCATTCTCACGATAGGCGGCGGCGCCACCGAGGTCATGCTCGAAGAGGTTGCCAAGCGCATGTAGCAGCAGCGCGCCCCGGGTACGCCTAAAAGGGCGGGATGACCGCGTTGCGTCACTCGAGACCCACGAAGCTGCGTGAGGTAGCAGCGGCTTGAGACTTCTGCGGGTCTTTCGGGAAGTGGGCAACACAGCCTTTCGGCTTTAACCTTTAGGATTCGTTTTCCTTGTATGTCAGGTCCGCTCTCTCATCTCACTGTCATCGAACTCGCGGGTATTGGCCCCGGCCCTTTTGCGTGCATGTTGTTGGCCGACATGGGCGCCCGCGTGATCCGGATTGATCGTCCACCGGTCCCCGTCGAACCTGGGAGTCTGAGTGACCTGATGCAAAATGACAGCGTCGTGGATCGCGGTAGGAAATCGCTTTCGCTCAATTTAAAGGATGCGCGTGCCGTAGAAGTCGTGCTGCGCTGGGTACGGCAGGCAGACATCTTGATCGAAGGTTACCGACCCGGGGTAGCCGAGAAACTAGGGTTAGGCCCACAACAGTGCCATGCAGTCAATCCCAAACTCGTTTATGGGCGCATCACTGGGTGGGGGCAACAGGGCCCCTTGTCCCATGCGGCCGGACACGACATTAACTACATTGCTCTTTCCGGAGCGTTACACGCTATCGGTACTGCCGAGCAGCCGTTACCACCGTTAAATCTCGTCGGTGATTACGGTGGCGGCGGCATGTTGCTGGCACTTGGGGTGCTTGCCGCGTACGCTCAAGCCGTCGACACGGGGATCGGGCAGGTTGTAGACGCGGCCATGACCGACGGGGCAGCACTGCTTATGGCAGCGCAGTTCGGCCTGATGGCGAAAGGGTTTTGGCATGATCGACGCGCTGCTAACTTTCTTGACGGCGCCGCTCACTTTTATGGGGTGTATGAGTGCCGGGACGGCACGCACATATCCATCGGCGCTATAGAGCCTCAGTTTTATCGTCAGCTGCTCGAGCTCTGCGATATTACTGATAGGCACTTTGAGCGGCAATGGGAAACTAACGATTGGCCGGCGCTGCGGGCGAAACTGGCGCAGGTCTTTCTTACCCGTACGCGGGCAGAATGGTGTGAACTACTTGAGGGCACAGATGTTTGCTTCGCGCCCGTGCTTTCAATGTCCGAAGCCGCAGAGCATCCCCACAATGCGTTTCGTGGCACCTTCGTGCGCCACGATGGCGTTCTGCAGCCTGCTCCCGCGCCGCGCTTTGACCGTACGCCCAGCCAGCTGCCAACCAAGGCGCCCCAGGCGGGGCAACATACGCTGGATTTATTGTTAGGCGCCGGCTACTGTCGAGCTGCCGCCGACGCCCTGATTCGTGAGGGAGTCGCGTTCACGGAGTATCAGCATGAATGAGGATCCTCTGGTACGCCTTGAAGTTGCCGCTGGCGTTGCAACCATCGAACTCAATGACCCGCAGCGTATGAACCCGCTCAGTGAGGAACTCATCACGGGCCTGGAGCAGCGCATCAGCCAGCTCCAGCAGAATCGCGGGGTTCGGGTGGTAGTTTTAACCGCACGAGGGCGTGGTTTCTGTGTGGGCGCTGACCTCACGCACTACGGCAACTTGATCCATCATGAAGCCCGAGCTTCTAGCGATCAAAGTTTATCCGCACCCAATCCACACTCGCATTCTGCCAGGGTTCAGTCTTGTGCGACGTCCGACCTATCGACGTCCGAAGCCCGAAGTGTCGAAGCTCATCCAGCGGTGACTGGCCCACGTTTGGGAGCGCACGTCGGACGTCTCATGGAGCGCATGAACGGGGTCGTGCAACAGCTGCATGAGTTGCACGTACCAACGATATGTGCGGTCAACGGCATAGCGGCGGGAGGGGGTGTCGGATTGGCGCTGGCGGCAGATTTGGTTGTGGCAGCCCGGTCCGCGTACTTTTACTTGCCTTTTTTTCCTTCTCTCGGCGCAGTTCCCGATTTGGGATCCAGCTGGGTCTTGCCGCGCACCATTGGGTATCCACGGGCACTGGGGCTCGCCTTGACCGGTGAAAAGTTGCCAGCGGCCCAGGCTCACGCTTGGGGATTGATTTGGGCGTGTGTCGACGACGCGAAGCTGCTTGCGGAAGCCCGCGCCCTGTCCCATCGCTTAGCGAAGCTTCCTCCCAAAGCAGCGCTTGAGGCGCGGGCCATTCTCAAGGCTGGACAGTGCAATGACCTTTCGCGACAACTTGAGCTCGAACGTGCTCGTCAAATGGTGCTCGTCGAGGAAGCGAGTTTCGCTGAAGGGGTGCGAGCTTTCATTGAACGTCGGGCCCCCGACTTTTACCGCGATTAGCGCCAGATTGCTCAGGTGGGCCAATTCTGCTTTGCCGCCATACGGCGGGGTTTGTGTTGTTGGTAATGGAGGTGGCAGGAGCAGACAGCGTGTGATGGGCGGTCAAGGCTACAAGTCTATTATTCAACCCCGCGCGGGCGGTCACTCCCGTGCATGTTCCCGAGTTGAGTATGTCCCACCTTTCTTCGAATCAATGCAACATCGAGCAACTGCTGGTTCTGGACAAAATTG
>CAZMVM010000093.1:0-13372 GCA_964569785.1 uncultured Pigmentiphaga sp.
TCTGGGCCTCAGGTAGCAAGCCCATGAACTGATCTACCGGTCGACCCCCAACGAACGCGACCACAAGAGGGATACTGCGTACCTGAAAGTGCGCGGCCAGCTCCGGGTTGTCATCGGTATTGAGCTTAGCCAGTTTGAAGCGGCCGGCATATTCCGCTTCGAGCTTCTCCAAAATGGGTTTGAGGTTGCGGCACGGCCCGCACCACGGCGCCCAAAATTGCAACAGTACCGGTGTCTGTTGCGATGCCAGTAATACTTCTGTTTCGAAGTTGGCAATCGTGATGTCCATGAGAATCCTTTCAGGAAAAATACCTATGCATTGTTCAGCCGTTGGAAACGGTTGAACACTCCCCCAGTCAGTTTAAGCCAGGCCGCGCTGCTTTCGGATGTTGGCGTCCCGGTTGTCTGAAGTGTACGTTCTGTTCGCTGCGCCTCGCCGAGAGCAGCAGTCGTCCCGATCTGACCCACGCACGCCGCTCGCTCTCGGGGACAATTCAATACGCTGCGCGTACCAGCAGGAGAGGCTCAAAACGCGTGCTCCGGCGAGACGGAATTTCGCAGCGTAGTCGGCGCTAAAATTGTCACTTGCATCAATAACCGTGCACCGATCCAGAGTACGGTTTGTGGGGCTCGGGTCGCACGGACGGTGTGGTCACCGGGGGCGCTCTGAAGGCCCCAAGAACAGAAAGCTCAGAATTCAGCTTTCGTACACTCGGCCTCAACGAGGCCTAGAGGAAATATTGCTATGGAATCTTCTGCGGTAGCGCCCGTGGTCGGAGTGGTCATGGGCTCGGCCAGTGATTGGGACGTGATGAAGCACGCCGTTGACGTCCTCGCCGAGTTTGGGGTGGCGTACGAAACACGGGTGGTTTCCGCACATCGCATGCCACATGAAATGGTGGAATATGGCAGCACGGCAGTACGGCGCGGATTAAAAGCCATTATCGCGGGGGCGGGCGGCGCTGCTCACTTGCCCGGGATGCTCGCCGCGCTAACACGGGTGCCCGTATTCGGTGTGCCGGTTCCATCGCGCTACTTACGGGGTGAAGACTCCCTGTTATCCATCGTTCAGATGCCCAAGGGGGTGCCGGTCGCGACCTTCGCCATTGGAGAAGCTGGAGCCGCCAACGCAGCGTTACACGTGGTAGCAGGACTGGCCATTCACGACGCGTCGCTGGCGCAAAAGCTAGACGCTTACCGCGAGCGCCAAACTGCCGCCGCGAGTGCCATGGTGGTGCCACCGCAATGAGCCGCGAAATGTCTAAATCAAGCACCGTGGGTCGAGCAGAGGAAACTGCCATATCGATTTTGCCGGGAGCGTGGCTCGGTGTAGTGGGCGGAGGCCAGCTGGGACGCATGTTTTGCCACGCTGCGCAGCGTCTGGGTTATCGCGTGGCAGTCCTTGATCCCGACGAGGACAGTCCGGCGGGCGCGGCTGCCGATCTGCATATCGTCGAAGCCTATGATTCTCCAGCTGGGCTTTCGCGTCTTGCCGAGCGCTGTGCTGCGGTGACGACGGAGTTCGAGAATGTGCCCGCAGCCAGCTTGAACCTCCTGGCGCAAAGCATTCGTGTAGCGCCGCACGGAGACGCGGTGGCGCTTGTGCAAGACCGTATCACCGAGAAGCGCTTTGTCGACTCCCTCGGAATCGCGGTGGCTCCGTACCGCCCCATTCATAGGACCGACGACTTCGATCAGCTCCCGCCCGAGCTATTGCCTGGAATCCTGAAACTGTCTCGGCTGGGGTACGACGGGAAGGGACAAGTGGTCGTACGCACGGTCGCCGAAGCGCGACAAACCTTTCTAGACTTCGGATCCTGGCCCTGTGTGCTCGAAGCGCGCCTGGATCTGGCCTGTGAGATTTCTGTGCTGGTCGTGCGAGGAACCGATGGCGCGTTGGTGACATACCCCGTCGCCCAGAACGAACATCGTAATGGCATATTGGCCGTGTCTACGGTTCCTGCGCCCGCTAGCAATAACCTAGTTGCGCCTGCGACAGGCATGGCGCGGTTTACTGCTTCGAAGGCCATTACGTCGGAGGAGCTCTCGCTAACAACGGATGAGACCGGCTTGACTGCGGCAACCTTGGCCGCGCACTATGGCCGGAAGATTGCCGAGGGCCTGGGCTATCAAGGCGTGTTATGTGTGGAGTTCTTCATTCTGCGCGACGGGCGATTGGTCGTGAACGAAATTGCGCCCCGTCCACATAACAGCGGTCACTACACCATCGATGCATGCGTCACGAGCCAATTCGAACAACAAGTGCGGGCCTTGACGGGTATGCCGCTAGGGTGTCCGAACTTACGCACGCCGTCGGTGATGCTGAATATCTTGGGTGACAGCTGGTATGACGACGACGGACGGATGCGCGAGCCCGATTGGACAAGTGTGCTGGCGATTCCTGGCGCCTGCCTGCATCTGTACGGCAAACACGAGGCGCGTCGGGGCCGCAAGATGGGTCACGTGACCTGCCTGGGGCGCACTTCGCTCGAAGCATTGCAGGTCGCCCAAGCGGTAGGAGCCCGCTTGGGCATTCCTGTGAACGCATCTCAGGGGGCCGGCGAGAGCGCAGGGGAGAAAGGCTCCGCCAAGGGCATCGCATCATGAATATGTCGCCTTGGTCGGAGTCGACCTGCAACCGGGCCGTGGAGCTTTTGCGGGCGGGTGAGTTGGTCGCCTTCCCCACAGAGACTGTGTACGGGCTAGGGGCTGATGCTTCCAACCCTGATGCAGTGCAACGTATTTTCACCGCGAAGGGGCGCCCGGCAAATCACCCGGTCATCGTACACCTTGCGCATGGCTCTCAGCTGCATGAATGGGCGCGCGATATTCCTGAAGTGGCCTGGCGATTAATCGAACAGTTTTGGCCCGGCCCGCTCACCTTGATCTTGAAGCGTGCCTCGTCTGTACCCGACGTGGTTACCGGTGGTCAGGACACAGTCGGGGTACGTTGTCCCGCTCATCCGGTAGCGCACGCGCTACTCCAGGCGTTTCTTGCCGCGGGCGGGAGTGGGGCGCTGGCCGCACCGTCTGCAAACCGGTTTGGGCGCATCAGCCCAACCCGTGCACAACATGTGGCCGATGAGTTCGGACATTCCGTTCCCATGATTATTGATGGCGGAGAGTGTGAGGTCGGGATCGAGTCCACCATACTCGACTTGTCACGTGCTTACCCTGTCATTCTTCGCCCGGGGCACATCAGCGCGCGAGAAATCGAGCGCGTCACAGGCGTTCCCGTCTATCTACCGGACGGCCGTTACGCGGGAGAGCAGCAAACGTCCGAACCGAACCAATCGAACAACGACGTTGCAGTTCCTCATCGCCCGCCTATCCATGCCGTTGTTTCAACCGGTGCTCTTGCGAACGAGGACGAGGCAGCCGGGTACGGATCACCTGGCGAAGAAGGCCTGGCCGCCCAGCAAAGTGGAGTGACTCCCCGCACGCCAGGTGCGCTGAAAGCGCACTACGCCCCTCGTACACCCCTGGAAATCGTCGCTCCCGCTGCCCTAACTGGGCGTGTGAACGAGTTGTTAGACGCAGCTGCAGATACGCGGATAGCGATTTGGTCGCGAGAGTTGCCGAACGTGGCTGTGGCCAAAGGTTCTTCGGCAACCACAGCGGAGAGTCAGCGCGTCCTGTGGATGGAGGCTCCTGTAACTCCCGAAGAGTACGGTCGCGCGCTGTATGCCACGCTTCGAGAGTTAGACGCGGCATCCGTTCACCGGATTTTGGTCGAGGAACCTCCCACTCAACCCGGTTGGGAAGCTATTCACGACCGGCTTGGCAGAGCCGCGGTGGGGTCAGGGGGTGCGTAAGCGTGGTCGACATACCCCGCATGCTCGGCAAACCAGCGGAAAGACACACTACACCAAGTTCGAAGGTCCGGGTCCCCTCGGATTGTCCACAGATCCTATCCCCGTCCCAGATCATGAATAAGAATTGTTATCATTAATCATGATCACGGCTTGACCAAGGAGCCTTCATGCTGCTGGAAATACCCGCGCTGTTAAGCGCCGAGGAAGTTGCTGGGGTGCACAATGCGCTGATGCAGGCGAAATGGGGGGATGGTAAGGTGACTGCCGGCTACGAGTCGGCGCGTGTGAAAGACAACTTGCAGCTGCCCGAAGATGATCCTACCGGGGTCGAAGTGGGCAACCTCATCGTTCAGCGCCTCACCCAGAACGCGCTATTCATGTCCGCTGCCTTGCCACGTCGCATTCTCCCGCCTTTATTCAATCGTTACGAGGGGGGCCAGGCCTTCGGTTATCACATCGATAACGCAGTGCGCAAAATACCCGGACAACCAGAGCGTATTCGTACGGACTTGTCGATGACCGTGTTTTTGTCTGAGCCCGAAACTTACGGCGGCGGGGAATTGGTTATCCGAGATACCTACGGCGAACACGCCGTGAAGCTTAAAGCAGGGCACGCCATTCTTTATCCGGGTACCAGTTTGCATAAGGTCATGCCAGTCACGCGTGGCAGGCGCCTCGGTGCATTTTTCTGGATTCAAAGTTTGGTGCGGGAAGACAGTCAGCGTGCCTTGCTGTTTGACATGGATGTCGCCATACAAAGACTGGTGAAGTCCCATCCCGATCACCCATCCATCGTCGAGCTCACGGGTGTTTATCACAATCTGGTGCGACGCTGGGCGGATGTTTGATACGGCTTAAGATGCTTTGGGGTAAGCCGGAGAAGGTCATCGCGCCCCAACACTTAGGTCGGCTGCAGTCTACCTAGTTGGTCCCACAACGATCCGCACTCTTCAATACCCTTGAACCCCGCTTGGGGGCTCATGGCTCTGCCGCAAGCTCTTCTCACCTAACACCCGCTGTCACACGTTGGACTGTTCTCCGCTGCGGGGCGTTAGCAGGGCACGCCCGCACCGCTTGGCACCCACAGGCTCATCCAAGTCTCCAGTACCCCCCGCTTGCGCCGCTTCCCTTCATGGGGTGCGACGATGCGTTTTGCATGTTCACAAGCCCGCGAGTCCCCACGTAATCAACACAGCTCGTTGCCTTTTTGCTGCAAATGCGCAAAAGAGGTTAAAAAGTTAGTGATAATCGAAATGAAAGTCATTATCATTAGCGCTTTCACTCGTCAGTGTTTAATCCACCCTATCCAAGAGGAGCGAAAGTGTCGTCTCAATCCGTCGAATCGATACGGTTTAACTCGGTTACTGCCGCGTTATGCGGCGCTTTGACCGGCTCGGTGGCCGTGATGCCGGCTCAGGCGCAGACTTCGTCTATCACCCAACTGGCTCCCGTCGAGGTGCAGGGTGAGTACGTGCCTTTTCAGCCCACCGACGTGCAATCGCCGAAGTTTGTGGCGCCTTTACTGGATACTCCGCAGACTATTAACGTGGTGCCGGCAGAAGTGCTGCGTGAACAGAATGCGCAGACTCTGCAGGAAATCCTGAGTAACGTCCCTGGCATTACGTTCAGCTCCGGCGAAGGCGGGGCGGGGTGGGGCGACATGTTCACCATCCGAGGGTTTTCGGCCGAGCAAAGTGTGACCTACGACGGCGTCCGTAATAGCGCGTTGTCCACCCGCACTGACACGTTCAACATTGAACAAGTCGAGGTGTTCAAAGGTACCGGGTCAGTCGAGTCGGGGGTGGCGGCAGTCGGCGGCATGGTGAATCTGGTTGAGAAGGCACCGCGCGCAGAGACGTTTTACAACGCCTCGACAACCCTGGGTACGGATCAGTATCGACGGATTACGGCCGACATCAACCAGCAGATCACCGATAGCATCGCGTTCCGTTTGAACGCTATGGGGCATCATAATCACGTCGCCGAGCGCAATTATGTGCAGTACAAACGATGGGGCGTTGCGCCATCCTTGACCTTCGGCTTAGGAACGCCCACCCGCATCACGCTGAAATACTTCCACCAAAAGGATATCAACGTGCCAGACTTCGGCGTGCCGGTGGCCCGTGGCACGGGTGGTGACAGGATGCAGTGGATTGGCCGGGATTTCTGGGGCGGCCTTAAGGGCGTCGATCGGGAAGAGACACGCAATGATGCCGCCTCGCTCATTGTCGAGCATGACGTTGGCCAAACCGCCCGGATTCGTAATCAAACCCGTTGGAGCCAGACCAAGCGCTTCACGTACTTGACGACGGGCGGCAGATTGCTGAACGCCCCGCCGGGTGCGCAACCTGGGGATGATGTTCCGGGTAACACCAATAATTATTGGGGGTATGGGCCGGGCGGTGGGTTGACCTACCCATCTGGGCCCATTGCACTGCCGCGTTTGCAGGGCAACATCAACGCCTACCGCGGCAAGATACTGGCAAACCAGACCGACCTAAATTTCGACTTTTCCACCGGAGGATTCAAACACCGCATGGCAACCGGTATCGAGGTATACCGGGAAAGCTACCGGAAGGATCCGTATTCGGTTAGCGCGCCCAGTATCTCCGGGCGGCGGGTGATTGATGTGCGTAACCCGGATGTGCACTATACAGGGCCCTGGCATACGGTAACCAGTGATGATCGCTCCGGGGCCGAAGTAACCAACGTAGGCGTCTACGTTTACGACTCGGTCGAGTTAAGTCGTCATTGGGAGGTCGCGGGCGGCTTGCGCTATGACCGTTTCCACGTCAAATGGTATGACACGGCAGGCCGTCGTGCCGATTACGAACAGAAAGACGGGGTCTGGAGCGGCCGCATCGGCGTGGTCTATAAGCCGGTCGACTATGGCAGCATTTATGTTGCGTATAGCCAGGCGACGCAACCGTCGGCGGCTGCAGCCGCTTCTCGCAGCGGGGGAGGTGGAAACGCCAATGTCGCCGACTACTCGCCGGCTAAAGCCAAGACCTATGAGGTGGGTACGAAGTGGGACCTTCTCAATGAGCGCTTATCGCTTACCGGGGCAATCTTTCAGGTCGAGCGAACCAATCCGACTGACACCAATCCAGACGATCCCACCGGCACGCCTCTTCAGTTTGCCGGTAAAGATCGTGTCCAGGGTATCGAGTTGGGGCTGGCAGGCAACGTGACATCCTGGTGGTCCGTCTATGGCGGGCTCGCATTCATGCGCAGCAAAATCGTGGAAGATGCTTCAGATCCGACACAGGAGGGCGGCAAGCTCAAAAACGTTCCCAATGCTACGGTTAACTTGTGGACGACCTATGCGTTCACACCGCGTTTGAACGCAAGCCTTGGCGTGCAATACGTGGGTAAGCGCCGTTTTGCCGCGGGGAACACGGTTGCCGCGCGCGCCCCCATCAGTTCTGGGCCGGTGTCCGCCGACGAGTACATGCCTGCGTACTGGTTAGCAAACGCTGCGATTGGCTATCAGGTTAACGACAACGTCGGTCTGCGGGTAAACATTAACAACCTATTCAACAAGTTCTATTACAGCCAGGGAAGCAGCAGTTCGGATGGGTTCCAGCTGTTTGGGGTGCCCGGACCGGGTCGCACCGTCATGCTAACCGCAGAAATTACTTACTAAGGGTGAGCCTGCGGGAGTCGCCAGCTGTAAAGATGGCCCTCACCCCGTGGTGCACTTTTGAAGCGATTGGATTAAAGCAACGGATGACAGCCCTACATTAAACTGTCGGCCAGTATTGCCGTGATACTCGGGCGGACTCAACCGCGTTTTTTTCGTATGCTAAGGCGTTCTAGACTGGCAGGAAGGCAACAAGGCCCTCTCACCAGAGGGTGATTGCTTGACAGTGCTTCAACGCTGGTGCTTGAATACGCCGTTGCAGTCGGCCCGCGCTTGGAGGTGTCGTGCCGTCACTCAGCGGGGGCCCTGTCCCGTCGGAAGCGTCGAGTCATCTCAGCGCGGAAGAGGCGGCAAAGCAAGGACGTCTGAGTGTATCCAGCTAGATCCGCAATGTCTGAGACGACAGGGCGGGTTCGCATCACGGACGTAAGCCCCAACAATGCGTTGCAGAGCACGCTTGCCCGGCCGCCAGCGCGGTGGGGTATGACTTGGCTTGCAAAGCAAAGTCCCTGGCGAGCGCTGCAAGCACTTTCTGCCCATAACACGCCATCCTTGAGAGGAATTAATGAACAAAGCGGAATTGATTGACCACATCGCCACGCAGGCCGATATTTCGCGTGCTGCTGCAGCACGTGCACTGGACGCCATGATTTCAGCAGTTACCGAGTCGTTGCAGCAGGGCGAGCCCGTCACGTTGGTTGGATTTGGCACGTTTGACGTGACCACCCGTTCGGCACGCACTGGCCGAAATCCGCAAACGGGAGAAACGATCACCATCAAAGAAGCTCGCGTGCCCCGTTTCCGGCCGGGTAAGGCACTCAAGGAAGCGGTTAACTAATTCACCGCGGTACCAAGCTTTTACGCGAGACAGTGTGGCTACCAGGTTTGCTAAATACGACCTGGTGGCCTGGCTAGAGCGCTAGCCCTTGCTCAGCCATTGGCGCCCAGGGCGGCGCAAATGTTGGGATGCACTCCATTCCCGCTGAGAGCGTAATCGACACGCTACTCCTCAAGCCCGCGGCAAAGCGCGGCAGCGTATCCGGTGGTCGCGCGACCCAAGCGGGGGCTTGTCTTCGGTGTTCCCGCCGTCTCCCTGTATTCTTAGTATCACGAAGCCTTGTGGCTGGGCGGCAGTCCACCCAGCCAGCGTTCGGCTTTGCGGACGCGTGGTGCATTGCGAGGCACTATCAGGCTTGCACTGCTAATCGTCATGTTTCGCGCGATGCAGAGGTGCAGACGCACTCCTCGACATGCTGCCTAATGTCAGCGTGTGTAGGACTACATAGGGAAATGGGCGTCAGTTAGCGTAAGACTCCATCCAGCCAATCGAGCAGAACAGCATTGGACAGCGGTAGATTGCTCAGCTGACAGTGCGTATCCGCGCCCTCTTCGAATAAGAACACGCGTTGCGTGATGGGGCCTGCCACGCGCTCAGCAAATTGTTGGGCCTGCTTCAACGGCTCCGGGCCTTCGGCTGCCCCCACCATACTGAGGCAAGGGATACGTAACTGCGCCAGGTCGTTTTCGTCGATTTTGAACGCATCCAGATAATTCAGCCACTGGTGAATTGAGTCGCGGCCAAAGCGGAAGAATGCGAGCTTTAGTAACGCGCGCGCGTGATCGGGCAACTCGCTTCTGGGAATGTCCGAAAGCCATTCCAGTTTGACTTCCGGTGGGTCGTTGACCACCTCAGGCGGGAAAAAGCCCAGCTGATACGCCTTGACATCAATGATCGGCGAATTGACGGCCAATGCGCGGATGCGAGGTTCGTGACAAGCTGCGCGTGCCGCGAAGTAGCCTCCTAAGCTAATGCCGTACAAACCCAGGCGATCCATATCGACTTCAGGCTTGCTTGACAGCCAGTCGACAACAGCACGGATTGGCGTTTCCCAATCTGGGCGGAACTTAAGTTCCGGGTGCAAGCGCGTCATACCGGTTTGCCCCGGGCCGTCCATCAGCAGCACGTTGTAGCCGTACTCGAGAGCCGCCACACCGGTTTGGAAGTACAACTCTTCCCCGCACCCATCGAAACCGGTGTTTATGATCAGGGTTTTGCGGCGTGCCCCAGCATCGTCGGGTTGCAAGAAGTAGATAGGAAGACCGGCTTGCTCAAAGGGGAGCTCGGTGATTTCAACCGGGTTCTCTAATAGAGACACGCCTTGAATGAACGCGGAGCGTGCGGCGAGGCCGATGCGACGATGCGAAGAATCCCAGGGGTCGCAGAAGTATTCTGCTGCCCGGTAGTACATGCTGGCTCGAAAGAAGTGGTCTCGGGCGGACCTGTTCTTGTTGTTGGCTAGAGCAGCTTCGCCTTGCGCTTGTATTCGTTGGGCCAAGTCTTCATGGGCCTCAACCCAGCAATCGGTAGATAGGCGGTCAGGTTGGGCAGCCATCAATAGACGTGTTTGGTGGGCCGCCAATAACAATTCGCCCACGCTTGCGCCGCCATAATTAGCAACGCCTAATGCACGCATGAGCTGAAATTCCATTTCTGTATCGGCGAAACCCTGGACGCGTAGACGGCCTCTTTCTACACCTTGCGGCGGTTCGTCAGGGATAGCTGGGTTTACGTTTTGCATGATGTGGTTTCCTCGAGAGGAGGTGCGCCTAAACCCACGAGCAAGGCTGGCAGCGAAGAAGGGGAAGGCGAGTCTTAAGGGGAAGGCGAGTCTTCCTGTTTCTTTTCCTCGCAAACTTAAGATTGCCACGGCAGATGCCTTTACGTAAAGACGAGTAGGTTCTTGCAGAATGGGTCGGTTTGACCCATGGAATCGGAAGCCCCGTTAAACAAGCCACCTCAGGCGATGGGTTGCGACCCGGCGGAACGCGTACCGCGCGCTCGGGCCTTCCTGCTTTCTGCTTGGGGTATCACGGAATGCTCTTTACCGGGTCAAGCAAAGTTGCAAGATTTTATGTACAATGCCCGGCTATGCACGAAACGAAACGCCCTATGCAAACTTCGTGCAAGGGTACGGGTGCTTAGCTCAGTTGGTAGAGCGGAGCCCTTACAAGGCTTAGGTCGGGGGTTCGAGTCCCTCAGCACCCACCACCATGCTGCATGCAGCGTGGGTTCTTTCTTTTTGTCACTGCAATTCGTGCAAACTATCGAAAAGGCGAATCTGGTTCGCCTTTTTTTGTGCATTCTTACGGCACCGAACCTACTTTTGCGGTGCATTCCGGGGGGAAGACGGCAATGTTCGATCTGGTACGCAACCACAAACGCTGGATGCTGTTTCTGGTGCTGATACTCATACTGCCGTCGTTCGTTTTTTTTGGTATTGAAGGCTACGCGCGCTTTACTGGAGCAGACGAGGTCATGGTGCGCGTCGGTGACACCACCATTACCCGCACTGAGTACGAAATGGCGCGCCGTAACCAGCTGGAGCGCGTTCGGCAGTTGTTCGGGCCAGGCTTCGACACCCGCGTGTTTGATAGCCGTGAGGCACGCGAGCAAACCCTTCAACAATTGATCGATCAGCGTGTTACTGCGCTCGCCGCCGCGGATGGACGCCTGGGCGTATCGGACAACGCCTTGCGCCAGGCTATTGCACAAATTCCCGCAGTACAGGAAAACGGTCGCTTCAGCCGGGAGCTTTACACGCAGGCGCTCGCCGCTCAAGGGTTAACGCCTGCTCAGTTTGAAGCGTCTGTCCGTTACGACCTGTCGCTGGCACTCGTTGTGGATCCGGTGGTGTCCTCTGCCACCTATCCAACGGCTATTCTCGACAGCCTGTTGCGCGCGATGCAAGAAGAACGTGAGATACGCTTACGCCAATTTCCGGCCGCAGACTTTCGCGCCACGGTGGAAGTGAGCGAGGCTGATGTTCAGCAGTACTACGACGATCATCTGTCAGAGTTTGCAGTCCCAGAGACAATTCACGCAGAGTACTTGTTGCTGGACAGCGATGCCGTCATGGGGCAGGTGACTGTCAACGACGATGAGGTCGCACAATATTACGAGCAGAACAAGCAGCGCTTCGTGACAGCGGCGTCGCGCCGGGTCAGTCACATTTTGATCGAGATCCCGGCAAGTGCTGATGAAGCACAGCGCTCGCAGATCCGCGAGAACGCGGAAGCCTTACTAGAGCGCGCGCGGCGGAATCCTGACAGCTTTGCCGAACTCGCGCGCGAGCATTCGGATGACAAAGGCAGCGCATCCGCCGGGGGCTCTCTGGGCTGGATCACTGCCGGCATGATGGTGCCTGAATTTGAAGAAGTCGCCTTCGCTTTGCAGGCCGGCGAGGTTTCGGAGCTCGTTGAAACAGAGTTTGGATTGCACATTATTCGCGCCGACGAGGTGCGAGAAGCGCAGGTTAAGCCACTTGAGGAAGTTCGCCAGCAACTGACTGACGAAATTCGGCTGCAGAAAGCCGGGGCGCGCTTTGGCGACTTGGCAGGACAATTTACCAGTCTAGTCTACGACGTGACCGACAGCTTGCAGCCGATTGCCGAAGCACTGGGCTTGCAGGTGCAAACGGCCTCTGACATTACGCGGGATAACGCTCCTGCCGATGGGCCCGAAATCTTCCAAGACCCGCGAG
Organism: uncultured Pigmentiphaga sp.; assembly: GCA_964569785.1. Taxonomy (GTDB): domain Bacteria; phylum Pseudomonadota; class Gammaproteobacteria; order Burkholderiales; family Burkholderiaceae_B; genus Verticiella. Next base: position 12,000 of record CAZMVM010000093.1, read on the forward strand.
TCCGTCAGGCTTTGTTCTCTGAGGACGTTGCCCGGAATGGGAATAACTCCGGGGTTATCGAGTTAGCGCCAGACCGGCTGGTGGCTGTACGTGCCGCGGAAGTTGTTCCGGCACATACGGCGCCCCTCGACAGTGTGGCGGCTGACATCCGGGAACGGTTGACCCAGCAGCGGGCGCTTGAAGCGGCGGAGACGGCTGGTCTACAAACTTTGCAGAAACTGCAGGATGGTGGACAGCCGGAAGGCTTTGGCGAGCCGATCATCGTGAGTCGCGCAAACCCTGCGGGGGTCGCAATTCCTGTCGTACAAGCCGTGATGGCGGTGTCAGACGAGGCAGAACTCCCGCAGTACGTCGGTGCAATGTCGGCGGAAGGCTATGTGATTGCATCAGTGGAGCGCATTCTCGAGGCCGAAGCTCCTGCTAAAGATGCGGTACAAGCAGAGCGGGCTATCCTCGCAAATACCTTGGCGCAGGCTGAAGCCCGGGGAGTCATCCAGCAATTGCGCAATCACTATAAAGTCAAACTCGAGCCTTTGGCTGCGCAAGTGTTGGCCGAAGACGAGGCGCGGTAAACCGCCACACCTTGCTTACTCCATTTGAAGTAACCCTACTTCCTAGACGAGTGCTTCCAGTATGCTGAGTGCGCTCAGCATACGCGACGGCGCTTTGTTTATTTTATCGGGGCCCGTATGCGCCCCACAACAGAGCCGTTGTCTGGCCCGTTCGGCTACCATTGAAAATTAATAATTCCTGACGATTCCAGGTCAGGGAAATAGCGCGCGGGTTCGGGTTCATTGGATGACGGGCCAGCGCAGGAGGAGGGGACATGGCTATTCACACAATCAGTTCATGCGGCGCGCAGCTATCCACCCGGCAGCAAAATGTTGGTTGCAGTTCAAGTTTCCTCTGTGCACGCGACAGGAAAAAAGCATTGTTAAGGGCAGGTTGGAAACGTCTGCTCTGGGGTGGTTTATTCGCGTTCACGCTGCCGTTTTCGTTTGCAGCAGCCGCGGCGACTCATTCCGCGGGCACGCAAGGTCCTTCGGCAAACGCAGCGCCAGATCATGCCGGGACGCCATCGATCAACGACACCTCAACCAAGAGCAGCGCTGATCTCGTATTGCGCAATGGGAATATCCTGACAGTCGATGAGCATTTCTCTAGCGCTCAGGCCGTTGCCATCCGGAATGGTCGCTTCACCGCCGTCGGCTCCAATGAGGATGTCGACGCGTTCATCGGTCCAGACACAACAGTGCTCGATTTACAGGGTAAAACCGCCATACCTGGGCTTCTGGATAACCACCTGCACCAGCTCAGCGCGGCCCTCAATGCACCTCTCGTGTCGCTGTTGGAAGCCCGTTCGATTGCCGATG
>CAZMVM010000094.1:0-13252 GCA_964569785.1 uncultured Pigmentiphaga sp.
GTTTCTCTCATGTAAGATTACGTGCGATCCCCGCACTGGTCCGTCGCGCAGTGCGAGCTCGACAGGCCGCTGCGCGTGGGGTCGTTCAAGGGGGCTAACTGCTTATGTCGCCTTACTGTGCATCATCAACAGGACGCAACTCTTCGGGCAAGGCCCGAGCGTACGCGGGGGCGTCGACCCGCGCTAGTGTGAAGCGAAGTCGATGACCACGAACACAATCGATTTGACACGGGCGGCGCAGCAAACTTCCGATAGTGAGTTGAGCCCGGTTCGGGTATTACCAACCGGCGCTTCTGCACCTACGACCACACCGCGCGACTCGAACACTAGGGGAGGCAAGGGGGCGCCGACCGATCTCGTTTGGGTTGATTTCACCGCTTCTTATCAATGGGGGCGTCCCCCCACCGGCATTACCCGAGTCGAGCAGGAATGCGCGCGGTGGTTACTGGGGGCCGCGGCCGACCGTGTGCGCTTTTGCGCTTACGATGGCGAATCTCAGCAGTGGAAGGAGCTGCCACACACCGTGGTTGGGCGGGTTCTCGCCGGCGAGTACGAGACTGGCGGGGAAAGTAACGACGCTGCGGACGCAAACGACGCGCATGCACAGACGAACACGTCGCCGTTCGTGCAGTTTCAGCCGGGCGACATTTATGTCTGCCTGAATGCGGACCAAACGCCGGAGCGACTGCAGGCGATGTTCGAGGCACGTCAGTGTGGCGTGCGCATCGTAGGCATTGCGTACGACATTATTCAAATTCTGTATCCTCACTTTTACTGGCCGCAAGCCGACCAGGGCTGTGCTCGCTACTTCGTGGATCTGGCTTGGGCTGCAAATCACATTTACTGTATATCGCGTCGAACTCAGGAAGACCTCCTGAGTTTTTATCGCGAGGTGGGGGCACCCGTGCCGGCCATGTCGCTCGTGCGGCTGGGTGACAACGTGCCGCAGGTATCGGGCGAACTGAGTCCGCAAGTGCAACGTATCCTCGAGCAGCCTTTTATCCTCGTGGTAGGAACGGTGGAAATTCGGAAGAATCACGAGGTGTTGTATCGCGCGGTGCTTGACCTGCTGGAGCGTCAGCAGCCCTTACCCTTGCTGGTATTTGCCGGGATGCGCGGCTGGCGGGTGGACGATTTGCTGCAGTCGCTAGAGCATGATGCCCGAGTCCGTCAGCGTATTGTTTTGCTGTCCCACGCGAGCGATGTCGATATCGACGCGCTGTATCGCCGCTGTCTATTTACGGTATTCCCCTCGTATTACGAAGGATGGGGTTTGCCGGTGGCGGAAAGCCTGGCATATGGCAAATTCTGTATTGCATCGAATGCCGGCGCGATTCCTGAGGTGGGGGGAGATCTCACCGAGCTGCTCAGTCCCTACGATGTTCGGGCTTGGGCCGATGCGCTTTGGCGCTACGCAACCGATAGACAATTGCTGCAGCAGCGCGAACAGGCAATACGTGCCGGCTATCGAACCACACCTTGGCAAACGGCTGCTGCGGCGATGATGCAGCCCGTGCTAACGGGTGACTTATTTGCGCAAGGGTAGAATGCGCCATTGTGCGCCTCGCCAGAACGAGGCTCAAGTCCATGTCCGAGGCTTTCTCCAGAGTTCCGCCGCGCACGACTAGACGATCAGCCATGTTGCGACCCAATAATTCCGAGATTGATTACGCCGCATTAGAGCGCGCCATTGAACGAACGTCGCGCTATGCGCGTCATGCCAAACCAACGGTTCCTGTGCTGCCAGTGACAGGAAAACCGCGTTTGACGCTACGGCAGAAGGTTCGACTGTGGCCCATTGTGGGCCCACTGCTGGCCAGTTTGTATCATCGACTGCGGCTGATGCGCGCGCCGGGGCTTGGCTGGCGGCAGCGAGTACGCGCAATGCCCGTGGTTGGCGATGCAGCCGTGTGGATCTACGCCATAGCAACCTTACCGCGCTGGCGTCAAACTTTAAAAGACGAACTCGTGATTGCGCAGCAGCAGCTAATCGCCATGAAGCGCACCCAGCAAGAGCTGATCGACGAGGTTCGCCGGCTGCAACAGGAACTGGATCGCTACCGCGATCATTCAGCCTCTAACCAATAGTCGTAAGAGTTTTATCGATACCGCTACTTGTTCAGACATTTTATTTGGCCCGATGATGCGTGATATTCAGGCGGTGCACCAGTTTCACCCTAGCTGTGTTGCTGGTGATGGTGTAACCAAAAGCATGTTTTTTTTCCGTAAGCTGCTTCGCAAGCTAGGATTTGCTTCGGAAATATATTGTGAGCACATTGCGCCCGAACTACGTTCAGAGGTTTTGCCTCTGCAGCAGCTTGAGCGGAATGAAGACTTCCTGTTATTGCATCATCACAGTTTGGGTTACCGGAATAGTCAGTGGTTGGAAAGCCTGGCGGCGCCCAAGGTTTTGGTTTACCACAATATCACGCCACCCCACCTTCTGCCCGAGGGCGATTTGCGTGAGTTAAGTCGACTTGGACGCATTCAGCTTGCAGAATGGGTCGATGGCTACATTGGCGCCATCGGCGTGTCCGAATACAACAGCGATGAGCTCAACAGTCATGGGTATCGCAGACTTGCAACCTTGCCCATTCTCGTTGATTTGGACGAACTTGCTTCCCGGACGTGGGATCAGCCGACGGTAGAACGATTACGGTCTGCGTTGAACATCGTCTTCGTGGGCCGCATCAGTGAGAATAAGCGGCAACACGAGCTGATCGAAGTGTTCGACGAGTTCTTGCATTTCACCAATCAGCCGGCGCGTTTAGTGCTTGCGGGTGGGATTACCAGCGAACCGTACTATCGCCGGCTGCAGCAGATGTTCGTTGAGCGCGGGGATGACGGTCGCGTGCTGTGGTTGGGCAAGGTCGACGACGCAGTCGTGCAATCGCTTTATCGTGTGGCAGACATCTTCCTGTGTTTGAGCGAACACGAAGGGTTCTGCATGCCAGTGATTGAGGCGATGATGCACGACGTGCCGGTGGTTGCCCGTGATGCAGGTGCCTTGGCTCATACCATGGGGCCGGGAGGGCTGTTGCTACGTGCAGATCAGACCGATCCACGCAAAATAGCCGGCACCCTGCAAGTGTTAATGAACGAGCCGGGGTTGCGCCGCCAAGTCATCCAGGGGCAACGACGCAACCTCGAGCGATATCGCCCGGACGCGTTGCTGCGCGAACTGGCTGCCTATCTTGACGCGCTCGGATGCACGATACCGCGGATTCCTGCCGGCGCGGATATCGTCGCGGAGCCGCCCTATTGGCAAGTCGAGGGTCCCATTGATTCCACCTACAGCCTGGCCATTGTGAATCGCGAGCTGGGAATGGCCTTGTCGCGCCGTGGGCACGATGTGGGGCTATACCGCTGTAGTGGGCGGGACGGGGGCAGCCCAGATCCCCACTGGCTTGAGACTCATGCCCCCGAAGCTGCGGCCCTGGCCGCCCGAGCAGAGCAACAGTTACGTGCCGGTATCCCTCCGAAGGTTTTGTTGCGTTTCAATTATCCCCCCTGGGTGGATGGCATGCGTGGAGAAGACCGCATCGTGCACTCTTATGGCTGGGAGGAATCGGGCTTTCCGTATGAGTACGTGAGCGCGTTCAACCGCCGTTTGGACATGGTCACAACATTGTCCCAACAAGTACGAAAAATTCTACGAGACAGCGGTGTTCGTGTTCCCATTGTGGTTACCGGAACGGGCGTCGATCACTTGCTTCACGAGACGCCTCGCCCGTTCGATTTGCCCACCGCGGTGACGCAAGCGCGCTTCCGGTTCTTGCATGTGTCATCGTGCTTTCCGCGCAAAGGCGTAGATGTTCTTTTAGAAGCGTATGCCAAGGCATTTCGGAGGCACGACGATGTCGTGCTAATTATCAAGACCTTTCCTAATCCGCATAACGATGTTGCCAAGCAGGTAGAGTCGTGGAAGCAACGGGATGATGCGTTTCCCGACGTTGTCATCATCGAACATGACATCGCCGAAGATCAATTGATGTGGCTGTACCAACAATGTCACGCTCTGGTCGCGCCAAGTCGGGGCGAAGGGTTTGGCATGCCATTGGCAGAGGCGATGCTGTTTAACGTGCCGGTTATTACCACGGCTTGGGGAGGGCAGACTGACTTTTGTACGCCCGAGACTGCCTGGTTGTGCGATTACGACTTCGCGTTTTCACAAAGTCATTTAGGTGTGCCTCACTCGGTATGGGCGGAGCCAAAGGTAGAGCACTTGGCGGCGCTGATGCGGGAAGTCTATGAGGCCACTCCCGCACAGTTAGCGCCGCGTCTGGAAGCGGCCCGGTCGTTATGCTTGCGCGAGTTCACCTGGGATCAAGTGGCGCGCCGTACCGAGCAGGCGGTGGCGCTACTGGATGCGCTTCCGGTCTGGCGCAAACAGCCTCGCATTGGTTGGGTGACCACCTGGAATACGCGCTGCGGTATTGCTAATTATGCGCAGTTCCTGGCAACCGGAATACCTACCGATCGTATGCTTGTTCTGGCCACCCGTAGTACTGACGTGGTGGCAACCGACCAGGATTACGTGACGAGGTGCTGGGAAGAAAACATCGACGCCGAGCACGTCGATCACATATTCGACAAGCTGATCGAACAACAAGCTGGCGCAGTCGTCATTCAATACAATTTTGCGTTTTTCTCGGTCCGGGCATTGGGCAGATTGGTGCGACAATTGCGCGAGAAGGGCATCCCCAGCTATGTGTTTTTGCACGCGACAGCAGATGTCCAGCAGGGTGATCGGCACATTTCCCTGCGTGAAGCAGCACACGAATTGGCGTTGGCCGAGCGCCTGGTTGTGCACGGAGTAGCCGATTTAAACCGGCTCAAATCGTTTGGTCTGGTCGACAACGTACTGCTTTTCCCACACGGCGTGTTGCCGCCTTTGCCTCCTGCCGATGCCAATCTGCGGGCCGCCAAAGGGTTGGATGGCAAAAAGGTCGTGGCGACGTATGGTTTCTTGTTGCCGCACAAAGGCGCTCAACCCCTGTTGAAGGCTATTGCGCAATTGGCCAAGGCCGATCCCTCGTACCACTTATTGATGGTGAATGCGCTCTATCCAGCGAGCGAGTCGTTGCAGGAAAAACGTGAGTGCGAGGCCTTGATTGCAGAACTTGGCATCTCCGAACGGGTGACCATGGTGACAGACTTCTTGCCCGACGACGAGAGTCTTGCCTGGCTGCGCCTGGCCGATCTGATTGTCTACCCCTATCAATTCACACAGGAGTCTTCGAGCGCGGCGGTGCGGGGAGGCCTCGCGGCGGGCCGACCGGTAGCGGTCACGCCGCTGTCGATTTTTGACGATGTGGCCGACGCCGTACACCGGTTACCAGGAACCGACGTAGACGACTTAGCGAAAGGGATAGGGGCCTTACTGAATGACGAGCCGGCGTTGAATGCCCTGGCTGAACGAGGCCGTGCCTGGTGCGAACCGCGTCAATGGCCGCACCTATCGGCACGTTTACTCGATTTGATCGACGGCATTGCCAACGAAGTGGCTTTGTAGGCCAAGGGTGCTCCGACCAGAGGCGCAGTCCTTCCCGGGCGCGGCGGATTAATGGCGCCCGTAGTTGTCTTCAAAGCGGACGATATCGTCCTCGCCGAGGTATTCGCCGCTTTGTACCTCGATGAGTACGAGGGGCAGTTTTCCTGGGTTGGCAAGCCGGTGCTTACGTCCTGCGGGTATGTAGGTTGACTGGTTAGGCCCAAGCATGATGGTGTCTTCGCCGTTCACAATGCTCGCCATTCCGCTCACCACTACCCAATGCTCGCTGCGGTGATGGTGCAACTGCAGCGACAGGCTGTGCCCCGGGGTGACCACCAGGCGCTTGATTTTGAAGCGTTCGCCTTCTTCGAGTGTCGTATAGCTGCCCCAAGGGCGGTGCACGGTTCGATGCAGCAAGTGGGATTCGTGGTCCGACTCGCGTAAGCGGTCGACCAAGACCTTGACGTCTTGAACCTGGTCTTCACTGGCAACCAGCAGGGCATCGGGTGTGTCGACAATGACCAGCCCGTTAACCCCCACGGTGGCCACAATGCGATCGTCGCTCCGAATGTAGCAATCGTGAGTGTTATGGAGTACTGCGTCACCGATCACACGGTTGCCCTCGCCATCCGCTTGGGTCATCTCGCTTAATGCCTTCCATGACCCGACATCGCTCCAACCAATCGAACACGGAACAACGGCTGCGTTCGCGGTCTTTTCCATCAGGGCGTAGTCGAACGAAACATCGGGTACTTCGCTAAAGCGATTGACGTCGAGCTCCATTTGCCAGCGATGCGGGTCGGTCATGGAATTCGACACTGCAACCGTTTCGCGGACGGCGTTGAGTAGCTCGGCCGCGTGTACGCCAAGCTCGGTGAGGGCAGTCGCTGCTGTCAGGCAAAACATCCCTGAATTCCACAGAAACCGGCCGCTTTCTACATACTCTTTGGCGGTGTCTGCATCGGGCTTTTCTACAAATCGTACGACCCGATGACCATCGGCTTCGATATACCCGTAGCCAGTTTCCGGGTGCTCAGGACGTACGCCGAAAGTGACCACGTGTCCTTCCGCGGCAAGACGGGTAGCCGTTCGTACCGCTTCTTGGAAGGCATCCAGATCGGCAATCAGATGGTCGGCTGTGAGCACGAGGATGACCGCGTCCGGTCCGTGTCGTTCGCGCACCATCAATGCTGCCGCAGCGATGGCCGGTGCGGTATTGCGGCCGCACGGTTCGAGGATGAAACCAAGCGGCACCCCGTCGCGATTCACTTCGGCGTATTCGTCAGAAGTTTTGAAGTAGAGATCGCGATTGGTCACGGTCAAGACTTCCTGGACGGCGGGCAAGGCAGCAGCACGCAAGAACGCCTTCTGCAACAGACTTTGACCATCATCCAGGCGGATGAAAGGTTTGGGGTGGAGCGCGCGGGAAACGGGCCAGAGGCGGGCACCTCTGCCCCCGGACAAGATCACGGGAATAAGCTTCATGACGGCGAGTATATCGTTGCACACAGGGGCTTGCCGGCGGCACGGACGCGTAATAGTAACCGCTGGCGTCCTGATTCAGGCCCCCACGTTTCGTGACTGCAGAGTGGTCCCTCGCGCGATCGAGAAGCACGGCGGAGGGGAAGGGGCGGCTGGCAGACTGCGCGGTGTGATGGCAAACGCACGAGCACGTCATTAATGTTACCGGGAAATGCACCCTTTGACCTGACTTCCCGCCGAGTGCAGTCACAATCGCGCACGACGGGTTCTGATGGTTCGGTGTGGTACAGCAACGATGGCAGCATGCCGAGCCGGCAGGGCTGCCCACCCCCGCTATTCCCAGTCTATGGAAGAGCGTTGCTTGCCCGTTACAACCCAGGGCTTGCTTAACAAAAGAATATTATTAATAATCATTCTTATTCTTAATCAGGTGTGCCCTTCACGATTGGTGCATCGTCATCGCGGGCGGCTCTTGTCGGATTCGGCCAGGTAGTCCCCGCAGGTCGTTCGGGTTGTGTTATGTACGTTTGTATTTGCAACGCCATTACCGAGGCGCAGGTACGGGCCAGCGTGGAAGCCGGCGCAGAAACGCTTGAAGACTTACAGCTTGAGACCGGTGTGGCAACATGTTGTGGTACCTGTGCGGAAGCCGCGTGCTCCTACTTGCCTAACGTGGGAATTACCGAAACTCAACCTGAAGAAGCTCAGGCAGGCGTGAGTGTTACCGAGTTCACTGAAGTCAGGTGGGTATCGCGCAACCCCCACGGACGTACACGTGCTGCTGCGTAGAGCGCCAGCGCGTGCGTTCGAGGGCGGTAACGAGAATGATGTCGCTTACGGTTCGCATGCGCGTTTACTACATGCGCGTTGTCCCTTGCCCTGTGGGTAATCGCTGCTAAGCTAATGCTTTAGGCATTAGGAGCAGCAAATGAAAGGCGACCCCACAGTCATTCAACACCTCAATCGTCAGCTTACCAACGAGCTGACCGCAATCAACCAATATTTTCTGCACGCGCGTATGCTCCGCCATTGGGGTCTCGAGCGTATGGGCAAGCACGAGTACGAAGAATCCATCGAAGAGATGAAGCATGCAGATCGTCTGATCGAGCGCATCTTCATGCTGGATGGATTGCCCAACCTGCAAGATTTGCACAAGTTGCGCATCGGCGAAACGGTGCCCGAGATTCTCCAGTGCGATCTCGAGCTCGAGCTACAGTCGCAAGTCGTTCTCAAAGAGGGCATTGCCCATTGCGAAAGCGTACGCGATTACGTGTCGCGTGAGCTCCTTGAAGATATTCTCGAGGACACGGAAGAGCACATCGATTATCTGGAAACTCAGATCGCGCTGGTCGATCAGGTCGGACTGCAGAATTACCTGCAATCGCAAATGTCCGAACCCTCTTGATCACACGGCCGGTCGTTGACCCACTTGCGCAGAGCCCCGCCGTTTCAGGCGGGGAGGGATAGCGTGGGGGGGTAGCGGCCCTTGTCTTCAGGTTTCAGTCTGGAGTTTGCTGCTCGCTGTATGATTGCGTTATCGCGGACGAGCCGGAGCCGGGCATTCCGCGACTGTACCCCAAGCGTTCTTGGGTTCACAGAAGTTGATACGGGTGCGGTAGATGCATTCCGAGCGACGTGGCTCGCGCATGGCGTCGCACTGCGCCAGTGCCGACCTGAGTGCGCTGTGCCAGCCAGCGGTGTTTAACGCCGATTGATCAAGTGGGGCCCGGCTTGGAGGTGCGGCAGAATTCGATCCTGCGGGTTGCGCCGGCGTGGTTGCTAGCGGCGGCAGCTCAGAGGGCGCGTCGGCCGGTTGGGCCACCGCCAAAGCGAGCTCAGGCGGTAAATCTTCACGCCGCAGACGTGCACGCGCGCGGTCTGTGCGTCCAGCTTCACGTCGGCCGACACGGGTGCCGGCATCTGGGGCCTCAGGAAATGCCTGCCCAAAGCCTGGTGCTGCCCCAGCGTCTTCACCAAAGGTGGAATAAGCTGGCGCGCCCGTGGGCGCTCCTGGTGAGGCCTCCGTGGTAGGTGAGTGATGTCCACCAACTTCGGTGCCTATGCGTGACTGGATGAGGGTGAGAATGGGATCGTCGGTTGACGGTGCCGCATTCTCGTAGGTCACGACAATATCAGCCTCTTCCGGATCGAAGGCTGAGATGGTAGGAACACTCGTGCTCGCCTGTCCGCGCCGCGGCACACCCATGCTCCCGTCAACCAGCGGTTGCGGGGGCTCGGGGAGGTCGCTGAGCGCAATCGCCCCCATAGCCTGGCCGTCTGCCGAGCTGGCGGATAAAGTCAGGTTGATCGGCGCGTTGCGTGTCAGAACGTGGCCTAGCCATGCCCCCGCCACGAGCGACGCTACCAATGCCGCTACGAGAAATAGCGAGATCCGGCCCCACATGTGAATACCTCCAGTTAAGACGAAAAGCGGCTAGGCGACAAAAACCTGTCCGCCATGCTCGCGCATTGCATGGAACTCTATGTCAGGGTAGCGATCCTGCGCAACGCGAAGTTGTGCGCTAGATGTTGCGAGAAATGCCACGGCATCTACAACGTCCCAGGCAATATTGGCCGCGTTAGCGTCGATAAACTTCTTCAGTGCACGCGGGTCTTTGGCGGTCACCCATCGGGCCAATGCGTAACGACTGGGCAGTAGACGGGCGTCAACGCCATACTCTGTTTGCAAGCGGTGGGCCACTACGTCGAATTGAAGTTGGCCAATTGCACCGAGCAGGAGCGAACTCCCGAGATGGGGTCGAAAGACCTGTATGGCACCTTCTTCGCCCAACTGGGTTAAACCGGTGCGGAGTTGCTTGGTCCGGAGGGGGTCGGCGACTTCAACAGTTTGAAACAATTCGGGCGCAAAAAACGGCAGTCCGGTGAAGTGCAGGTCCTCTCCTTCCGTTAATACGTCGCCTAAATGCAACACCCCGTGATTGGGTATGCCGATGACATCGCCCGGGTAGGCTTCATCCAACAAATCGCGGCGCTGAGACAAGAACGACACCACATTGTTGGGGCGTAGCTCTTTGCCCGTGCGGGCGACCCGCAGCCGCATGCCGCGCTGGAAGCGGCCACTGCTGACGCGCACAAAGGCAACCCGGTCGCGGTGAGCGGGATCCATGTTGGCCTGCACTTTGAACACCACCCCCGTGAATTTCGGCTCTTCGGGCTGCACGACGCGTTCCAAAGCGGGGCGCGGTCCAGGGGGAGGGGCCAGATCAACCACCGTGTCCAGCACTTCCTGTACGCCAAAATTGTTAATGGCCGATCCAAAAAACACGGGCGACTGACGGGCATTTAGAAAGGCTTCCCGATCAAACGGTACCGCCGCTTCCTTGATGAGGGCGATTTCCTCGCGGGCCTTTTCAAAGACGTCGCCAAAGCGTTCGATATTGACTGGGTTGTCCAAGCCCTGAATGAACTCGGCGCTTTCATCCACCCGATCCTGTCCCGCCCGAAACACTCGCATCCAGTCGTTACGGATATCGAACACGCCTTTGAAGTTGCGCCCCATACCCACGGGCCAGGAAAACGGCACTGCGTCCATGCCGATGTGCGACTCGATCTCGGAGAGCAGGTCTAGAGGTTCCTGCACCTCACGGTCAAACTTATTGACGAAGGTAATGATTGGGATCTCGCGCGCACGGCACACCTGCAGCAATCGGATGGTCTGCGGTTCGACGCCATTTGCGCCATCGATGACCATAAGCACTGCATCAACCGCAGTGAGCACGCGATAGGTGTCTTCTGAAAAATCCTGGTGCCCCGGCGTATCGAGCAGGTTAATAATGCAGTCGCGATACTCCATCTGCATCACAGACGAGGCGACCGAAATGCCGCGTTGCTTCTCGATTTCCATCCAGTCGGACGACGCATGGCGTGAAGCTTTCCGCGCCTTGACACTACCGGCGATATGGATGGCCCCGGCAAAGAGTAAAAGCTTCTCGGTAAGAGTGGTTTTCCCAGCGTCGGGGTGAGAAATAATGGCAAATGCGCGCCGTCGCGCGACTTCTTGGGCGATGTTCATGGGGTATTGATTTTACTCCGACTGCCGGGGGCCGCTGGCCGGTGTATGCTGCTCGTTTCCGGTCGGCTATTATCGTTGACATGAATCAGCCAGAGACTATTTCCTTAAGCCACCTCGACGAGTCGGGGCAGGTGCGTATGGTCGACGTCGGCGCAAAGGCCGTTACGGCACGTGTTGCTGTGAGTCGTGCTCGCGTGCGGTTGGGCCGCACCGCGTTCGCGTTGTTACAGGGTCATGAGCAAGGCAAGGGCGAGGTGCTAAACACCGCTCGCGTAGCTGGCATCTTGGCCGCCAAGCGTTGCGCAGAGCTTATCCCGCTGTGCCATAGCTTGCCCCTGTCATTTGTGGGCGTCGATTTCAGCTTGGACGAAACCGCTTCCGTCGTAGAAATCACCGCCACCTGTCGTAGCGATTACAAAACGGGAGTCGAAATGGAGGCGATGACTGCATGTTCAGTCGCAGCGCTCACCGTATACGACATGTGCAAAGCTGCCGATAAGGGCATCGTTATCGAAGACGTGCGACTTATCTATAAAGCGGGCGGCAAAAGTGGCGAATGGCGTGCGGAAGGCGAGAAACCGTATGCGCAAACCTCTAAGTCAGGGGGGGCGACGGCCGATGTCGGCACCCCCGGCGTCGAATCCGTACGCGCATCGCAAGCGTTTCAAGCAGGCCAAGCCGCGGCCGCAGCCCACGCGCCTCAGTCCGACGGTGTGACGAACACGGCAACGACAGGCGCAGTCAATATGGTGTACTTCGCCCGAGTCGCAGAACTCGTGGGCAAGCGTAGTGAACGCTTGCCGTTCGAGCTTCCCACAACGGGTCAAGAGTTGCTTGCAGCATTGGTGCAACGCTACCCTCAGCTCGACCCGAACGCGCGCCTGCAGTTGGCGGTAAACCAGCAACATGCGCAGCCCAGCGTGGTCATTCATGCGGGCGACGAGGTCGCCGTGTTCGAGCCGGTGACGGGAGGTTGAATGATTAGCGTACAGGAAGCTGATTTTGACGCGGCCGCCCTGCTGAGCGACCTGCGCGCGCGGTCCGCTGGCGATGCTGGCGCTATTGCCACGTTCACAGGCTACGTGCGCGACTTCGCCCCCGAAGAGACAACATCGGTGTTGTACCTCGAGCATTATCCGGGCATGTGTGAACGTGTGCTGCAGCAGCTGGGAGAAACCGCAAAACAACGCTGGGAGCTCTCGGCCTGGACCATCGTACACCGAGTCGGTCCACTTTCTCGCTGCGACCAGATTGTCTTCGTGGGCGTTGCCAGTCGCCATCGGGGCAATGCCTTTCGCGCATGCGAATTCATTATCGATACGCTCAAGACCAATGCTCCCTTTTGGAAGCGTGAAATTCTCGCCGATGGGCGAAGCTTCTGGGTTGAGCAGCGTGATTCCGACGCGGCGCGCGCGGAGGAATGGAACGAATAAAGCCCGCGCAAACGAATTCAGCAACTTACAGAATCAGGAGTTAATTCAATGGGTAGGTCTCTCAAGTGCGCAATTCTCACGGTCAGTGACACTCGCACTGCTGGTACTGATACCTCAGGAAACTGGCTGGCGGAAACGCTGGCGCAAGCTGGTCACGAATGCGTTGCTCGCTATATTGCCAAAGACAACCGCTACGAGATTCGCAAGATTCTTAGCGACTGGATCGTGAATGACGACATCCAAGTCATCATTACGACCGGCGGTACCGGTTTCGCCGCGCGCGATAGCACCCCCGAAGCCGTACTTCCCCTGCTCGACCAGGAAATCGAGGGTTTTGGAGAGTTATTCCGGCAAATATCGTTCGCTGAAATTGGCAGCTCGACGATACAGTCGCGCGCTCTGGCGGGTATTGCGAATAACAAACTGATCTTCTGCTTGCCGGGATCTACCAACGCATGTCGCACTGCCTGGGATGGCATCCTGCGCGAGCAGCTCGACAGCAATCACTTGCCCTGCAACTTTGCCACCCGCTTCGGGAGCGACGCCTAACGTCATGATGCTTGATTTCGATCTCGCCCAGGCTCGCCTCATCCAGATTGCCGAGCAGGTGCGCGATGCCGCGCCGGCCGTCGATGCCGAACCATGTGCACTGACTCAGGCGCTGGGGCGGGTGCTCGCGGAACCGATCACGGCTCCGCGCGATTTGCCCCCAAGCGATAACAGCGGCATGGACGGCTACGCCGTCCGGGTAGAAGATTACGTGCCTGGCCGACGGTTGCCGGTTCAACAGCGTTGCTACGCGGGCGATGT
>CAZMVM010000095.1:0-13220 GCA_964569785.1 uncultured Pigmentiphaga sp.
GCTGATCGGCCTGTTGGTCGGAAAAGGGATGTTAGACCTTGACGAGCCTGCGCCCATCGACGTTTGGCAGCAAGCCAATGATGCGCGCCGCGACATCACGGTCCGTCACTTACTTAACATGAGTAGCGGGTTGCAGTGCAGCGGTCATAGCGTGCCGCGCAGTGCATGGCGATACGGGCTGCCCGACCACTTCTTGCCGTATGGTGAGGCGTTGAATGTCGAGGAATTCGCCCTCCATCGCGCGGTGGAGTTCCCGCCGAATACCGTTGGGCGCTATCGCAATTGCGATCCGTTAGCGCTCGCCTGGCTTTATAAGCAAGTGGTTGACCAACGGCTGGGCACCAACGCTCTCACCTGGTTTCAAACCGAGTTATTCGATCGCATCGGTGTGCGTCGACAAACATTGGAGACCGACCGTTGGGGTCATTTCATCATTAGCGGCTTCGATTACGGTACTCCTCGCAATTGGGCGCGGCTGGGCTTGTTGTATTTAAACGATGGGCTGTTCGACGGCGAGCGCATATTGCCAGAGGGGTGGGTCAAATTTGCCACCAGCCCGGCTCCTGCCTGGGAGAAAGGCAATTACGGGGCTCATATCTGGCTAAACTCCCCCCGCGAATTCGCTCTCCCACGTGATGCGTTTTATATGGCCGGAGGGGGAGGGCAGCACGTTTTTGTCGTGCCCTCGGCAGATTTGGTGGTTGTAAGAATGGGGCATGCGCGGGGATACAAGGTGGCGCGGTCCGTGATCAATCGCATGCTAAGCGAGATCATCAGCAGCCTGCCGGCGTCATAAGAGTGCGCGCCGCAGTGTTGGATATCAATCGGCGGGGCAAAAAACTATCAATATCAGCCCATAGGTAATTCCTGAACCACCTCAGAGCAGGGGTTGGTGCGAGTCTTGCAGGAACGTGAAGTTGCGCCCTGCGGCTGGGGGCGCTCCTCAACCGGCGGGAATATGTTGGTATTTGAAAGGAAGTTGGGATAAATCCTGGCAGGCCGGGCCGGGGGCGTCACAGTCAATAATATCAGCACATAGGTCTGCGAAGGCGGCTCGAAAATGGTTCTTGGCTTTCACACAAAGTAGGCGAATGGTATCCAGGTGAACGCCGTGTAGTGCGTAGAACGCTGGGTCGTCTGCGGCCGTGACGCGTTCGGTAACAATAACGCGCACTGACGGATGCGCATTGATACGCAGTACAGCGGTGTGACCACAACGGCGTTCTACGCCAGTGTGCATTGGGCCAGTGTTGATGAAGCGGCCGTCAGTTAAACGCTCGACTGTTGCGTTGACACGTACTCCTTGCCCAAATTGCGGGTAGCGTCCGCCCAGCGTGCAGTCGATGCTGCGGTTGACTCCCGCCCGGATCGCCTGGCGAACGACTTCTGGATCCGCGAAACTCGCAAATAGACAGGGCACGGTGGGCCGTGCTGCAAGCAGGGCGCGAAACAGCTCGGGCGTGTCGCCGCAGCCGCCGGACAACGGGTTGTCGCCCGAGTCGGTTACCGCAATCAGGCCCTGCCGGGTGCTCGCTATCGCTTGCTGGATGGCTTGCTGGGCGCTGGGCAACTGAATGCGAAACTGGGGTGCAAGTTCATGAATGCGCCGCATGAGCACCTCGGCAGCTTCGCGCGCAGCGCTCGCTTGAGGGTCGTGGCGTGCGTCGCTGACCACGAATACGGCAGCGCCCGTATATCGGGTATCGGCATAAGGGAAGCCGCCAAAAACAGAGACATCGAGTATCGCACCCGCTGTGACTTGGCGCGCCAGCGCTTCGAGCTCTGCCATGGGCCCAGCCGCCGTGCGCATGTTGATGCTGGGCAGAATCACCCCTTGGTTCAGCACGACGCGACGCGTTTGCAGGCCAGACTCGACGCATTGCACCAGACCCTTCAGGACGCGGTCGGCCGTTTCTGCCATGTCGATGTGGGGATGCGTGCGGTAGGCGGACGCGATGTCTAGAACTTCAGCCCACTCAGGCGATATGTTCCCATGCAAATCGAAACTTGCGCCGATAGGCGAGTTGGGCAAGAGACGTCGAATTGCCTTAGCGAGATCAAGTTCAGGGGTCTCTCGTTGGTTGGTAATTGCGGCGCCGTGCAACGAAAGATACACCGCGTCCCAGCCCCCGTCTTCTAACCCTTCACTGAGGCCACGCAGCACTTCTTCTTCAAGCTGCTGATACACCGCATCGTCGATCGGACCCGCCGGCAGCGCGGCTGCACATCGGAACACTTCAACTTGCCATTCAGGTTGCTGATCAGCAAAGCGAGCAACCGCGCCCAGTTCGGTTGCTGTGCCGTGCATGGCTGCCAACACATCGTTGCCGTATTGCCATTCGTAGTTCTCAAAGGCCGCCATGTCGGCCGGCAGGGGGCAAAAGGCGTTACCCTCGAACCACAGGCGTGCGACCGCCAGACGTCTGCGCTTTCCGTGGTGTCGCTTCTCGCTCATTCGCGTGCCCCCTGTGTGTTCAAGTGCGTACTTAGTTCGCGTTTGCCTTCATCTCCTGCATCACCTTCGCGAAGCGTTCCTGCTCGCGCGTGAGGTGGTCGGCAAGGCGTTGAGGAGGTCCACCCACGGGGATCGCGCCAAGGGCGCGAAAACGCTCGATCGTTGCGGTTTGCTGTTGAAAATTATCAACGGCGCGGGCAATTTTCTCGGTGATTTCCGACGGTGTCCCGGCGGGTGCAACAATGACAAACCAGGATGGCAGAACATAGCCGGGTACTGTTTCAGCAACGGGACGAACACCGGGCAATACCTCAAGCTCATCTTCACTGGCAACACCCACTGCAACGACCTTGCCGGCCCGAATATTTTCGAGCGCGGTGGGGACATTGTCGCCAGTCAGCTGAATGTGGCCCGCGATAAGGTCGGCCGTGGCCTGCGCAGCCCCCTTGTAAGGTACGTGCGATATATCTACCCCTGCCAGCTGCTTGAGTAGCTCAAGCTGGATGTGGCCCGTGCTACCCACGCCCGGTGAACCCCAGTTAAGTGCACCCGGTTCTGCCTTGGCACGTGCTAACAGTTCGGGCACGTTTTTGATATTAGCAGCCGGGTTGGCGAGAATCACGTTCGGAACGTCGGCAACATACGATACGGCGGTGAAGTCCTTGGCGGGATCGAACGACATATCGCTGTAAATATGTGGATTGATCGCCAAGGGGCCTGGGGTGCCCATCAGCAAGGTATAACCATCAGGCGCGGCTCGGGCTACTTCGGCGGCACCAATATTGGCGCCGGCACCGGGTCGATTATGGACGATAACGTTCTGGCCCAGCTCCTTCGAAATGCCGTCAGCCACCAGGCGCGCCAGCAGGTCAGTGGTGCCACCGGGCCCGAAGGGCACAATTAGCTGTATCGGTTTGCTGGGCCAATCGGTGGCCGCAAGACTGGGTGTCACAGCCACACCGAAGGTTGTCGCGGCTGTTGCTGCCAAGGCGTAGCCTGCGAGTCTTCTGCGAAGAGTGCAAATTCCTGAATGTCGGTTTCGACTCACGATCACCCTCCTTAGGTGAAGTGCATGAAGCTTGAGAACCATCGATATTAATGTTGCTACAATTAATGCATTGCAGCGGTTACAACCTTTCGTCCCATTCGCGGGTAATGGGTGCATAAAGATCGGGGCGACGATCACGTAACGTTGGATAGGCGATGCGGGCGCGCTCAACCTCGTCGCGGCGCAGTTCGGTCAATAGCAGTGCTTCAGATCGCGTATCGGCACTTTGCATCACCGTTCCGTCGGGGGCCACAATTAAACTGCCGCCACCCAACTCCCAATCGCCTTCCCGTCCTATTTTATTAGCGGCAATTAGATAGCAGCCGTTTTCAAACGCACGCGTCCGTAGCATTTCTTGAAACATGTGCGTGCGCGTTGTAGCGTAAGGGGCGAGCAGCAGTTCTGCTCCGTTCACGGTGAGGCAGCGTGCAGTTTCCGGAAAACCCATGTCATAGCAGATGCCAATGCCTAGCGTCCACTCGTTCATACGATAGGTGTCGAACCGGGTGCCGTATCGAAAGTAAAGCTTTTCTACACTCAGAACGCCAGCCGGGTGTGTTTTGCGATACTTGAAAACAATTTCTCCGTTGGCATTGATGTGCAGTGCGGTGTCGAAGTAAATGCCGGGAGCATGCTTCTCGTAGAGCGTGGCAACGACATCCACCTTATGGCGTTGAGCGGCTTCGCGTATGGCGGTGATGGTTGGCCCGTTATCTTCTTCCGCCAGCTCGAAATACTTTGTGTCGCGATACTGCGCAAAGAAAATCGTGTTGAAGAATTCCGGCAAGACAACCAATTGAGCACCCTGGTCGGCGGCCCGCTCGATATAACGTCGCGCCTTCTCGATATTTGCGCTCAAGTCTTCTGTGCTGCGCATTTGAACGCAGGCAACCCTCATATCGATCCCTCCTGGACAATCGCTAATAGGGCAACGCGCTGACCTTATTTAATCGTGCCGGAACATCCTGCCTGCCGTACGTGCCCGTCACAATAATTCTCGACAGACCATTTGATTTGTTTTTTAATAATATAGATCAAATGATCTGATCTGGAAAGTAGCAGATCGGCTAGGCGGGCTCATGTCTAACATATTTCACCGTACCCCCAAGAACCCTCCCTTGCTCGCCGTCAGAGGCGAAGGCAGCTATTTGTTTGACGCCGATGGCAAGCGCTACTACGACGGCTCGGGAGGTGCCGCCGTTTCATGCCTGGGGCACGGCAATCCAGAAGTTGCCGACGCCGTTCGCCGGCAGGTGTCTCAGCTGGAATATGCGCACACGAGCTTCTTCACGTCAGAGCCGGCCGAACAGCTGGCCGCGCTTTTGGCCAGGCGTTCCCCTCCTGAGCTGCGACACGCCTATTTCCTTTCGAGTGGGTCGGAAGCGGTGGAGACCGCCCTGAAGATGGCGCGACAATACCATGTTGAACGAGGAGAATCGGAACGGCGGCATATTATCGCGCGGCAATTAAGCTATCACGGGAATACCTTGGGTGCTTTAGCGATAGGGGGTCATGTCGGGCGGCGCGCTCTGTATCAGCCGCTGCTCATGCAAAGCCATCATGTTTCACCTTGTTTTGCACGTCACTATCAGGCCGAGGGCGAATCTGATGTGGCCTATGCGAATCGGCTGGCGTCAGAGCTCGAGGAGCTGATTCTTTCCTTAGGGCCTGAAACCGTGTGCGCGTTTGTCGCCGAAACCGTGGTGGGGGCTACGGCAGGTGCTGTCCCTCCCGTGACTGGCTACTTCCGTAAGATCCGCGAGGTTTGTAACCGTTACGGCGTGCTGTTAATTCTGGACGAGGTGATGTGTGGCGTCGGTCGCACGGGCACCTTTCATGCATTTGAACAAGAAGGCATTACGCCGGATCTGCTAACCCTTGCCAAAGGGCTGGGCGGTGGTTATCAGCCCATTGCTGCAGTGCTGGCCAGCGACACCGTCGTGCAGACAATTATCGATGGGACGGGTGCATTTCAGCATGGCCATACTTATGTTGGGCATCCCGTTGCATGTGCGGCGGCTTTGACAGTGCAGAAAATCATCGAGCGTGACCAGCTTGTAGAGCGCAGTGCCGAGCTGGGTAGATATCTGAACCAACTGTTGCAGGCGCACTTTGCGGCGCATCCGCACGTGAGCGACATTCGCGGACGAGGGCTGTTTCAGGCCATCGAGCTCGTGCGCGACCGCGCGCGTAATCTGCCGTTTGACCCGGCCTTGCGCGTGCATGCTCGACTCAAGCAAATCGCTTTGGAGCACGGGCTACTGTGTTACCCCGGGGGAGGAACCATTGACGGTACACGAGGTGATCATGTGCTACTGGCGCCTCCGTATACCACCAACAAGGAAGAGCTAGAAGGCGCAGTAGAGAGCTTGGCACAAGCATTAAACGCCACTATAAACGCTGTTTTACAGCAGTAATCACCTCCCTCGTCATGGATAAGCGCGCGTTAGACGAACTCATCGAGCACCATTACGACAACCTGCCCACCAAGCTGCAGCAAGCTGCGCGCTATCTTATGCACAATCCGGAAGCGGTCGCATTGAAGTCGATGCGCGAAGTCGCGGCGGATGCAGGGCTGCCCGCCAGTACCATGAATCGGCTCGCACGTCAGCTTGGGTTTGAAGGCTATCAGCCGCTCCGAGACATCTATAAAGCGTGGCTTTCCGAAGGCAGCGGGGTGTTCTCCCAGCGTGCTAATGCATTGCAGAGCAGGGGGCACGCGGATCGCGCGGAAGCTTTGGTACACGAGATCGTGCACGCAGACATTGGCAACCTCGATCGCCTCCGTGATGGGGACGCTATCGACGCCCTCAAGACCGCTCGCGATGAAATATTGCGTGCGCGCCGAGTGTATGTCGTGGGGCTACGCAGCCTGTTTCCGGCGGCATTCTACTTTCATTACGCCTGCAATATGTTCATGCAGAACACTTCGCTGTTGACCGGTGTTGCGGGGGTGCTGGCCGATGACTTGCGCCATGCACGCGAGGGGGATGTCTTGGTAATTTTCAGCTACGACCCGTATGCCCGTGAAGCTGTGATGGCGGCGGAGTTCGCGCGAATCAAGGGACTACGCATCGTGGCGATCACCGATAGCGTGCTCTCGCCGGTGGCCAAACGGGGGACCGCCGTTATTGTGGCCACAAATGCAACGCCCTCGTTCTTCCCATCTGTCGTACCGGCGATGGCCATCGCGCAGACCTTGGTAGCCCTACTCATCGCCAGTGGAGGGAAAACCAGGTTGAAAGAAATCGAGAATAGCGAGGCCCAGCTACGGAAGTTTGCCGTGTACCTAGACGGCAAACACTGAGCGGGCGCCGCATGTATCACTGGGCAGTACCGGCGAGGACAGCGGGACCGATGAGCTGCCAGGCACACAAGGGTACTACATAAGAAGCCGGCACGATGGCTGTCAGCGGTAGCACGGTATTCTGTGTTCGTAAGGGTTTAGGCGGTAAACTCTGGAACATTTAGAAACTGAAGCAACATTTAACCCCTACCAGCCGAATGCTACACAAACACGACACTTCTGCCTGCATCCGAGCCGCAATAAGGCAGCCACTGCCATCAGTGATGGGTGGCCCCACAATGGCTATCGAATCGGGTATTCATCGTTATCACCGCAAAGAATTTGGGCCATTCTCCGCGCGTGCTCACCGTGCAGCGCCGCTGACGCAGCAATCATCAATTCGCTCGTCCGTTATCTGATCACCTTCGGTGGCTTGGAGTCTGGTTAAAACCTCGCAGCGCCGACGTTGCCCATGCGCCCTCCTTACCTTTTTGGAGCCAACGCGCTGGGCAACTGTGCCCTTGTGCCAAAACGACGGGTGGTCAAGGGTGAGAAACTTTGGGGAAAAGCGTCAGGTGAAAGCGGGCGAGCCGCGCAAGTTGCTTTATGCCCGGCATGCTCAATAAGAAACTATCGCGCTTGATCCATCGGCGTCGACCGACAGGCGGGATCGACGTCGACGGCTGGCAAACCCGTACATCGGTAAGTGAAATCTCATGTTGTTTGAATTCGATGCGTTCGCCACGTTAGTGATTGCGATTGTTGTGTTGCTGGTGGGTCGCACGCTGATTGCCAAAGTCGGCTTTCTGCGCCGCTACAACATTCCTGAGCCCGTTGTTGGTGGACTGATCGCTGCGGTACTAATCACCGCCTTACGGTTTGGCGCGAACGCCGAAGTATTGATGGACGTGTCCCTGCAGACGCCCTTGATGCTGGCATTTTTCGCTACCGTTGGGCTGGGAGCCGACGTCCGTACGTTGCTCAAAGGGGGACGCACACTCGTCATATTTTGGGTGCTATTGGCGGGCTTGCTGGTGACGCAGAACGTGGCGGGTTTGGCCGCAGCATGGGCTATGGACATGCATCCTCTCGTTGGGTTGCTGGCAGGGTCGATCACTATGATGGGTGGGCACGGTACCGGTGCAGCCTATGCAGATCGCTTCGCCGAGGTGTACAACCTGCAAGGCGCCATGGAACTCGCGATGGCTTGCGCCACCTTCGGTCTGGTGTTGGGTGGGCTGTTGGGCGGTCCGGTCGCGCAGCGTCTCATTCGGCGCAATAAGCTAGCCCCGGCGCCCGAAACATCTCTTGCGGCATCGGCTGCCGCTAACCACGATGAAAAGGGCACGGCCACAACGGCGGTCAGGCTTACAGCGCATTCGTTCATTGAGAATTTACTGCTGATCACATTTTGCGTGTTGGTCGGACAATGGGTGAGTGGTTTGGCTGAGAACGACTACGTCATGCTACCGACCTTTGTCTGGACACTATTTACGGGTGTGCTAGTGCGCAACATTCTGACGCTTACGGGGTTGCGCAAGATTGACGATGACGCCGTGTCGTTACTTGGGGGAGTCTCACTCTCGTTGTTTTTGGCGATGGCCTTGATGTCGCTGCGGCTCTGGGAGCTGGCGGCGTTGGCATTACCCATTTTGGTAATTTTGGGCCTACAAACAATAACCGCCGCGATTTACATCACCTATTTAACCTTCCCCGTCATGGGCAAGAACTACGACGCAGCGGTGATCTCGGCGGGTAACGCCGGCCTGGCGCTGGGCGCCACACCCACTGCCATTGCCAATATGCAGGCGATTACTGACAGATACGGACCATCGCCGCAGGCTTTTCTCATCATTCCAATTGTCGGGGCGTTCCTGATCGATATTACGAACGCCTTGTTCATCCAGGGTTTCCTTGCGTTGCCGATTTTAGGGTTCTAAAAGTGATGCGCCATTGCCTTGCTAACCGCTATCCCACCACCAGTCGGCAACCCCTCGCCACGTGGGTGGAATGCAGACGATCGTACGTTCTTTGGTTGTGCCTGGCTTTACTGCTGCTACTAGCCGGCTGCTCCCGTGCACCCGACACGCAGGCAGTGCACCAGGTCGTCGCCGAGCGCCTCGAAGCCACATTTCCGGAACCGCTCCTGGAGATCAGTACCCTGAAGCGCTTAGGAAGTGCCCGCTTGGCCGCAGGCGACGCTAATGGAGGCCAGTTGATCGTCTATTACAACGCGCGACTCACCCTCACGCGCGACTACCAGTTCTCGGACTGGGATGCGGTCAATCCCGCGGCTTTGGCTAATTTGCTGGGCGCAAGTGAGTTCGGCATTACGGGCATCGACAGCCGAGGAAACGCAGCAGGTGACATCTTGCTGGTCCGGGGCTCGGTGATTTTTCAGTACGAGGATGGGCAGTGGCGCCCGACACAATATGTACCCCCCGCCGCGTCAGCCGCTGCAACCGGCGTCAATGGCGCCATTGCGTCCGCCCGTGCGTTGATCGAGTCCATTATGCGGCGCTTCGCAGCGGTTCCCCCCTCCCAAGCCCCTCAATCCGAGGCGATCATTATCGAGGAGCTCACGGAAGCCGTTCGCCAAATCGATTTGCGCTTGGACAACTTGCAGCAGATGATGGTGATCGCAGCCGGACCGGCCGGAGGCGAATATGAGCTGGTGGCCAAGACGATCGCGGCCTTCAACAACAGCCAAGCTGAAAAGACCGGCCTGACCTTAACCGACGGCAGCGTACGAAACGCGCAACTGGTGCGCGACCAAGTTGCAACCGTGGCACTGGTACAAAATGATGTTGCCCGGATGGCGTACGAGGGAAGTGGCCCGTTCGCGGGCGATGCCGCGTCATCATTGCGCGCTCTGGGAAGCCTCTTTCCCGAGCAGGTTCACATTGTTGTGCGTGCCGACGGCCCGGAATCAGTGGAAGCACTGCGCGGCCTGCGCGTCGATCTCGGTGCCATAGGGTCGGGAACGCGCACCACTGCGCTTCAGGTGCTGCAAGCTTATGGGATGGATGAGTCTGACGTGCAAGCGTCGGCACTGGGGCCAGCACAAGCGGGCGAGGCACTAGCGCGCGGGGAGATTGATGCCTTTTTCACCGTCATTAGTGCGCCTGCACGGCAACTGCAACGGCTTGCAGCAGATCATGCAATTCGGATGCTCCCGCTCGCACCCGATGCCATTGCCAAACTGATTGAGCGTAACGATGCCTTGGTACCGGTCACGTTACCTCGGGGAATGTACCCCAACCAACGGGCCACAGTTCCAACCGTCGCCGTTGCTGCACTGCTGGTCGCTGACGCCGATCTTCCCAACGCAGACGTCCGACGCCTCCTGCAGCGTGTTTACTCCGAGATTGATTTTGTTGCCGCCGGCAGTTCAGGCGGCGCGCTCATCTCCCCACGTCGTGCGCTCACCGGAGTGACGATTCCCTTGCACCCCGAGGCAAAGGAGTATTTCGAGGAGTAGGGTGGGGTGTGTGTGCTTTGAGGGTGGCAATGCTCCCACCTTGGGCGTTTAAGTTGAGGAACACTGAAAGTTACCGCTCGCGAATTTGGCTCGATGCGGTTGGGACGGTGTGATTCACCGTGTCTGATAAGTGTCGATCCCCCGTTGATGGGGTAGAGCCACAGTGTGATTAACTGCGTCTGATGAGTGCCGATCTCACATTCATGGAATGGAGCCAACAAAAAAGCCAACCATGGCTGGTTGGCTGTAAGAATTCTGGTGGAGCCGGGGGGAATTGAACCCCCGTCCGCAAGCCGTCCACAGGCAGTTCTACATGTTTAGTTGGCCTATTTAAATTTAACCGCAAGCTTGACCAGCCAACAGGCCGACTTACGGCGAGTCACTTGAGTTTAAGGCCCTGATGTGTGACCCCATCAGAACCCGATTCCTTGTGAATGACGCTGCTGTAGGTGTTACCCTACCTGACCCAAGGACAAGTCAGTGCAGCGGCTAGCCTTAAGCGGCGATAGCGAAACGCTCGTCGTTGGCGTTTATTGGTTTTCCAGTGGATTTACGAGCGAACTGGTGCTCGACATGCCCTGCTCTGTTTCATGACCCACGTCGAATCCAGGTCGGCCCCATTGAGTCTGATCTAACAGTGTACCCGAAGTGGTGACGTTCTCTCAAACTTCAACTCTCGCACCACTTGGTATGTATAGGACTGCACACCTTCCAGAAAGTTCCGGCTTTCTCTCCGCTACGAAGATATTTTTCGTGCTGGTAACAATTGGCAGTGCGCGCCCGTGATAGCCGACGACCGCCACCGCTTTAGGATCGAACCCCTAGTTCGTGGCGCGGTTGTAGCCTGTCTGCATGAAACATGGGTGAACGCAGTCTAACTTAACCTTCTGACTTCAGGTTCGTCAGAATGTTCCAGGTGTGGGCCGGGTTGTCTGCGATATGGTGTGCGTTCCATTCGGAAATGGGGGGCTCGTCTCCGCAGTAACCCCAGGACGCGACCATGGTTAGCATTTCGGCCGCATGTCCGGCTTGGATGTCTCGTAGATCGTCGCCGACGTAAATGCAAGCCGTGGGATTGATGTCTATTTGTTCTGCCGCGCGCAACAGCGGGAGTGGGTGCGGTTTCAAATAGGGTGTCGTGTCGCCGCACACCACCACGCTGGGCCGGATGCCGAAGTGTTGGATTAAGGGATGGGCGAGCGCCTCACTTTTGTTTGTGACGATGCCCCATGCGAGACCATGTTGCTCCAGGGTTTGCAGTAGTTCGGGGATGCCGTCAAATAAGGCCGACTCGTCATACATGCAGCTTTCGTAATCCGCCAGGAACTGGTCGCGTACCGCGGGGTACCCCGGATCGTCAGGAGTCAGACCGAGCGCTGCGCCTAACAACCCCCGCGCGCCATGCGAGGCAACTGCACGCAGTTGGGAATAGGGGAGTGGCTCAAGTCCGCATGCGATGCGCTGCTTGTTTGCAGCGACAACCAATCCCGGAGCCGTATCCGCCAAGGTGCCATCGAAATCGAATAAAACCAGGTCGATCATAGTTGTAGGGGCTCGTGAATCCGCCGAGGGGCGGAAGGTCGAGCTGACTCATGAATGGTGTGCCGCCCGAACCATGGGGGCGACTGCAATGATAGCGGTTCGAGCAGCTTGTGGCGGGTTTGACAAGTTAGGTGGTGAACAACCGTTCTGCAGGACAATCACACCGCGGCGTACGTCACTGCCCTGCCTTGCGCTGGGTCGCGTGCCTGCGATCAAATAACCTCCGAAGGGCGGCGCGTAGCCATGAGGTAATTGACGTCGGTATTCCGCGTTAGCCGGTACGTGTCGGTTAAGGGGTTGTAGGTCAGACCGCTGGTGTGCGTAACTTCCAGGCCCGCCTGTCGGCAGGCAAGGGCGAGTTCACTGGGGCGAATGAACTGCTCGTAGTTGTGTGTTCCCCGGGGCAAAATGCGCAGAATGAACTCGGCGGCTACGATGGCCTGGAGAAACGACTTGAGGTTGCGGTTGAGGGTGGAAAAGAACACGTAGCCGCCGGGCTTGACGAGCGTTGCGCAAGCGCGTACCGCCGAGGCCGGATCAGGAACGTGTTCGAGCATTTCCATGCACGTGACGATGTCGAAACTGGCGGGCTGTCGTTCTGCCAATGCTTCTACTGCGATGCGCTCGTAGTTAACCTTGACTCCCGACTCCAGGCTGTGCAAGCGAGCTACGGTAAGCGGCTTTTGGGCTAAATCGATACCGGTAACATTCGCCCCCTGGCGTGCCATGCTTTCGGACAAGATGCCGCCGCCGCAGCCGACGTCGAGTACCTGCTTGCCTTCCAAGGGCCCCGCGATTTGATTGATCCAGTTCAACCGCAAGGGGTTGATCGCATGGAGGGGCTTGAATTCACTGTTCGGATCCCACCAGCGGGAGGCCAGGGCACTAAATTTGGCAAGCTCAGCCGCATCGACGTTGAGCGCTTCGGATTGCCGTGGGTCAGCTTGGGGGCGGTGTGCGGTATCCGTGCTGCCGCTGTCGGCCGTACTGCTGTCGGGTGCGGTCGTCATATCGGTCTCATGAATGAAAAAAAGCCTGGCAGCAATGCCAGGCTTTTATTCTACCCACATCGGCTCACTCGAAGGCGGCAGCCCGGAGGCTGCCGGAGGTGAGCGTTGCGTCGATTAGCGGACGCGACGCGTACCAACGACTTCGATTTCAACGCGACGGTTCAGAGCACGACCCTCGGCGGTAGCGTTGCTGGCGATGGGCTCAGCTTCACCACGACCTTCGGTGTAGATACGGTTGGGATCGACACCGCGGCTGACGAGGTAGTTCTTGACCGACTCAGCACGGCGCTGCGACAGGCCCATGTTATAGGCCTCGGTACCGATGGAGTCGGTGTGACCTACAGCCAGGATGACTTCGAGGTTGATGGTCTGGATTTGACGCACGAGTTCGTCGAGCA
>CAZMVM010000096.1:0-8746 GCA_964569785.1 uncultured Pigmentiphaga sp.
TCATTTGTTCTAACAATTTCTTGGTGATTGTAATGGCGGCGTCCGCATATCCATTCCAGGGGTCAGGATGCTCGCCCATGCGCGCCAGGGCATTGTGCAAGTTGAAGGCGGGGCCGCGTAAGTCCTGGTCTGGGTTCAGCTCGTCCCATCTGATAGGCATGGATACGGGAGCCCCTTCACGCGCTCGTAGCGAATAAGCGGCGATTGCCGTTGCATTCTCCCCGTTACGTAGATAATCGACAAAAACGCGTCCGACACGTCGCTTCTTGCTCATGTTGGCCGTAAACCGATCCGGGAGATGGGTGCTCAAGTGACGTGCGATGCCTGCCGCAAATCCTTTTGCCTGATCCCAATTCAAAGTACGGCGAATCGGCATAACAAGATGCAGACCTTTTCCCCCGGTGGTCTTCAAGAAAGGTGTCAGACCAAGCTCACGAACCACAGTTGCAGTCAATTGTGCCGCTTCCACGAGGGTGGCCCAGTCCACGTCCGGCCCTGGGTCGAGGTCGAGCGTGAGACGGTCCGCCCGGTCAGCGCGTGGCAGCGTCGAGCCCCACGTATGTATCTCGATGACGCCGCGTTGCGCGAGCTCGATGAGGCCGCGGGCTTTATCCACTAAGATGTGTTCGCCATCCCGCGCGAGGCCGTCCGGTAGGCGCTCGGAAATGTGCTTTTGAAAGAAGCACGATTTACTCGTGCCTTCAGGGCAGCGTAAAAAAGCAAGACGTCGCTTCTTCAGGTGCTCCAGCATCACGGGTGCAACGGCTTCATAGTATTGAGCGACCTCGAGCTTAGTAATCGGAGGCGATGTGTACACGAGTCGATCGGGGTTGGTGATGCGTACACCGTGCACGGCGACACGGCCCGACCGACGTGGTGGTGCAGCCGGTATAGATTGCCCGGCATCATCGGAACGGCGCGGCTGGGCCGGTTTTGTTTTTGACGCGCCTTGACGTCGGCCTCTGGTGCCAGAGGATGAGGCGGGTAGGGTCGCCTCGTTGGTTGCAGTGCCCATCTTGGCAGTATCCTCCTGACCCACTTGGGTGGCTGGTTTATCTTCCCTTATTCCCAGGAACGAGGCTTGACGCAAGAGTCCGTCATGCGTTCGTTCGGAGAAGGCAACTTCGACGACCATCTCCGGACGAACCCAGTGCAGCGTTGGTCTCGCGTTGCGCGCATAGCGGTGTGCAGTAGGCGGCATCTCTGCAAAGGGATTGGTATCCGTGTGGAGTTGGCGCAGTCGTGCGTGCAATGAGTCAAGGGTCACGCTGTCAAATCCGCTGCCCACCCGGCCAGCGTAATGAAGTTCGCCTTTCTGGTACACCCCTAGCAGCAAAGCACCAAACCCTTTACGTGAGCCGCCAGGGCGGGTGTAGCCGCCCACGACAAACTCTTGCCGCGGGCGACACTTCAGTTTCAGCCAAGTCTGGGAACGTTCCGCTGTGTAGGGCGCTGACGTGTTTTTGGCGATCAGACCTTCCAGCCCAAGCTTGCACACTTCCGCCAACAATAGAGGGGCAGTTGCGGCGTCAGAAATTGGCAAGCGGTCTACCAAACTGATAGGAGCCTCATCGGGCACCGCTTCAAGGAGCTGCTCAAGCTGCGTATAGCGTTCGGCCAGCGGCAAGCTGCGCAAATCTTTTCCATTCCACCACAGCAAATCAAATACGACGAATTGCAAGTTGGGATTTCGGCTGTCCAAGGCATTTTGCAGCGCTTGAAAGCTTGAGCGGCCTTGCTCGTCGAAGACCACGACCTCACCGTCAATCCATCCGACTCCGGGCAACCGACCATGCATTGCCTGCACGAGACTGGACATGCGATCGCTCCAGTCGATGCCAGTCCGACTGAAGAACTGGGGACTCGAGTTTGGCGCAATGCGGCAAAGCATTCGATATCCGTCGTACTTAATTTCATACGTCCACGTGGATCCGCGTGGGGGCTCGTTGGCCAGGCTGGCAAGTTGAGGCTGCATCGTCAGAGGCGGGGTTCGGGTGCCGTTGCCATGACCCGGCTTGCGCGGCCGAGACGGAGGCACAGATTCCCCGGTCGAAAGAGGGGAGTGGGCTGCATCGTAACCGTCAGCATTGCCGCTCTTTGCGGCAGTTGAAGCCGTATGCGCTGGCGGTGCGGAAGCCTCAGCGTCATCTCCCGGCAACACATGTTCGTCCTTGAGTTTGCGTAGCAACCACTGGTTTTCCGAACCGGTGCGTATCAGCGCCCACTCGCCCCGTAGCCGTTCGCCCTGCAACGTAAAGCGCAAATGTCCCTTCTTCAAACCGGCGTCAACGTCGCCGCGGGGCGTCCACGTCCCTGCGTCCCAAATAGTGACTGTACCGGCACCATATTGGCCCGGGGGAATCTCGCCTTCAAAGCTGGCGTAGGCTAACGGATGATCTTCCACTTCGACGGCTAAGCGCTGGACGCGAGCGTCGCGAGATGGTCCTTTGGGTACTGCCCAACTTTTGAGAACGCCATCATGTTCTAGCCGAAAGTCGTAATGCAGTCGGCGCGCGGCATGACGTTGCACGACAAAAGTGGGGAACTTCCTTTCCACGACCGGACGGTCCTGTCGACCCGCAGCCATACGCTGGCTTTTCTTTGACTGAAGTGGGACGCGCGGCTCGGGCGTGGTTCCAAAGTCTCGTTTGCGATGATAAATGTCGAGCTGGTTACGCTTTCGCAACGCCAACTCCTGTTCACTTAGTGGTGCTCATTACGCAGCGTGGCGTTGTCCCGAGCTCGCCTTACGGGCGCTTTTCTTGGCGGACTTCGACGTGCTGTTTCGGGCCGCGGACTTCTCGCCCGCCTTGGAGGTGCGTTTCACTGTCTTCGAAGCGGATGCGGTTTTCTTGGCGGTGGTGCCTTTGCGAGAGCTCGTTGCTTTTTTAGCAGAGCTATCTTGCTCGCCTTGCTTACCCTTGGCGCGTTTAGCCGTGGAGGTGGGCGGATCGACCGCAGGTGCGTCCTCGCCGTCCTCTTCCGCCGATGCTGCACTCCTACCGGCGGTGTTACTGCGCTTTCTTCCCGAGGTCCGCGACTCAATGCTCTGCTTGAGCATAGCCATCAAGTCGATCACGTTCCCGCTTGGACGCGCAGGTTCCTCATCGTCGGTTTCCGTCAAGGTGTGTGTTTGGCCGCCTTCGATCTTGGCCTCGATGCGGGCCAACAAATCGTCCCGGTAAGTGTTTCGATAATGCTCAGGCTCCCACGGCTCGGTCATGTCTTCGACCAGGCGCAAAGCCATCTCGCTTTCCCTGGTAGAAATTCCAAGTTTGCCCAGATTGCGGCTAGGGAGATCGAGGTCTTGATAGGAGAGAATTTCGTCGGGATACCGCATCGTATTGAGGAGTAGCACGTCGTCTAGCACGATGACGGCTGCGAGATGTTGCTTGGTATGAAGGACGACGTTTGCGATTCCTGCCCTGTGGGTTTTACGCAAAGTTTCGCGCAGTAATGCGTACCCCTTCTCTCCACGCTTGTCAGGTGCCAAATAGTACGGAGTGTTGAAGTAATAGGGCGCCAGTTCGGAGACGTCTACAAAGCTAATAATCTCTACCGTTTGTGTCGCTTTCGGATTAGCCTGTCGGAAGTCCTCATCGCTCATCAGAACGTACTCGCCCTTTTCATACTCATACCCCTTAACGATGTTCTCAAAGTCGATGGGCTTGCCAGTTCGCTTGTTAATGCGCGAATAGCCGACAGGAGCCATGTCGCGCTTGTCGATCCAATCGAAATCGAGATTGGCGCGACGCGCACCGCCGTGCAACACCACCGGCACGTGCACAAGGCCAAACGCTATAGCGCCCTTCCAAACAACCCGCGGCATGACATCCTCCTGTCTCTTACCGTTACTTAGAAGCAAGGGCAGTGCCCGCGCGAGTCGGGCGATCATGCCTCGCGCGAGTGAAATGGTGACTGCGCACGGCGCCGGTTATTCAGCGACCTGGTACACACGAGAGGCGGTTCGTTCAGCACCCCTGCCACTAAAGGCATGGCGGCAAGAAAAGCAAAGGAAACCCAACCCAAAGGGTGGCGAACGCCGCGGCCACGTTGAGATAGCGCATGGTGCGAACTGCAAACTGGCCTGCGCCAGATGAGGTGTCCGATACAGGGTCGCGGCGCCAGGACAGGTAGACCATGAGGGCGAGGACGGCCAGATGTATCGCCCACAGCGTGCCTAGCAACAAGCTTATGCGCATCGGTGAGTGCACAAGTGGCAGAACTGCACGGTGACTACAAGCGAGAGAGAGCCCGGCATAAAGCGCTGCAAAGCTGATCGTCCAAACAATGAAGCCACTAACCATCACGAGCAGTACACTCGGGCCGTGAGGGAGTTTCATAGCAACCCCCAGGACAAGCCGTATACAAACACGACCACGAACAGGGTGGCCAGGAGCGTGTAACCACACCAAATGCGGGGGATCACGACGTCGACTTCCCGCATCGCCGAAACGTACCCAGCATGGCACCGCGCCGTCCCAAAAAAACACATGACTGCACCGACACCAGCGTGTAACGCAACGTAATAGATGAGACACGTACTCACCGCTGCGTAAGCATGGGTCCCGGGCGGGGGTAGCACGAATGCAGGCAAGCACACGAACACCACGCTGGCGATCAGGCTGGCAGTCCCCGCCGCCCCCATCCAAAATGGCGCGCGCGACCGCCGGTGGCCGGTAGCTAGGCAGGCGCGGCGGGCTCCGTAGTATGCGATGGCGAGTGCGACGAGTCCGACAAGCGGTAGCGAAAGATCAAAGCGGATGTAAGGCCCCGGAGGCCAATTGGGCGCAACCGTGAATAAATACACCCATCCAAAGAGCAGTGACGCAAGTAGCGTCGCGTCGGCTAGCAATGTGTAGAGCAGGCCTGCCCGGCCAGGGGAGGCTTGAATGTCGCCAAAGTGCGGCAGCAACATGACGCCTTCTCCTACATCGACCGGAACCGGATCGCTTTGTGCCCCGTTTCGCCAAGCCCATACGACGAAGATCGCCAGAGCGCCAACCACTGCTATTAAAGCCACGATGTACGTCTTAAAGAGCACAGCCACAAAGAACGCGCCGGTGGCCACGGCAGCGATAAAAGGCAACCAGCTGGGACCCGGCAGGATGACGAGGTGCTGAGGCTCTCCGGTTAGAACGTCCACTCCAATGGTTTCGCGTCGTGTGGGAAAGGCACTGCCGGGAAGTCCACGGCCTGCGGCAAGTTGTGCTCCAAGGTCGGGTTGCTCCCAGAGCGGGTAGCGGCTATTGACCCAAGGCTGAGCGGCAAAGTTGTAGGGCGCAACGGGGGTTGGCGTAGCCCATTCCAGGGTGCCTGCGTCCCAGGGGTTACGCGTTGCCACTTTGCCAATCCGGGCATGCAGAAAAAAATCCAACAGCAGAATGGTGAAACCTATCGTTTGAACAAATGCGCCCATGGAGGAGATTAAATTGGGAACGTCCCATCCCCAGTCCGATCCGTACATATAGACGCGGCGCGGCATGCCGAGCAAGCCCGTCAGATGCATGACCAGAAAGGTCAAATTAAATCCAATAAAAATGAACCAGAATCCCCAGATTCCCAACGAGTCTGACGGCATTCGACCGGTAAAGTGGGGTAGCCAGTAATAGGCAGCAGCAATCACGGGGAACACCATGCCCCCGATGAGCACATAGTGGAAATGAGCGACAACGAAATGGGTATCGTGCACCTGCCAGTCGAAAGGAACTAACGCTACCATCACGCCGGTGAGGCCGCCCGCGACAAAAATCACGAGAAACCCGAACAAATACAGCATCGGCAACCGAAGCACTGGGCGGCCCGACCATAGTGTGCTAATCCAAGCAAAGACCTGTATGGCGGTGGGAATGACAACCAGCATGCTGGCTGCCGAAAAAAACGTTTGGCCCAAGTGGGGTATGCCCACGGTGAACATATGGTGCACCCATAGCCCAAAGCTGATGAAGCCCATGGCAATGGCGGCGGCAACGACCCAAGAGTAGCCTACCAACGGGTGACGGGAAAATGTTGGTATTAGCGTGGAGACCATCCCAGCCGCCGGCAGGAAAATGATATAGACCTCGGGGTGGCCAAACATCCAGAACAGATGCTGCCAGAGCAGCGGATCGCCCCCACCCGAGACATCAAAGAAGGGCCAACCGAAGGCGCGCTCCACTTCCAGCAAAATACTGCCCAGAATGAGTGGTGGAAAGCCTACCAGTATCATGACTGCGGTCACCAGCATGTACCAGGCGAACAACGGTAGGCGATTCAAGCCCATGCCAGGTGCGCGCAGCCGTAAGATGGAAACTACAAGTTCCACGGCGCCGCAAATCGCCGAAATTTCAGCAAAAGTCACCCCGATGAGCCACAGATCGGCATTAATACCGGGGCTGTAGGCGGTGCTCGAAAGCGGCGTATACATGAACCACCCACTGAGCGGCGCAACGCCTGCCAGCAGGCCCACAATGAGTATTAAGCCGCCGAACAGGTAGCACCAATAGGCATACGCACCCAGGCGCGGAAATGAAAGATCACGCGCACCCATGATCTTGGGAATCAGATAAAGGGCGAACCCTTCCAGCATGGGAATAGCGAACAAGAACATCATCACTGTTCCATGCATGGTGAACGTCTGGTGGTAGGAGTCGTGTGTTAGAAACGCGTTGCCTGAAGTGGCGAGTTGGGTACGTAACAACATCGCCAACACGCCGCCCACGAGAAAAAACACCAGTGCCGTAAGCATGAAGCGCCGGCCCAGCGTCGTGTGGTTCACCGCGGCAAACCACTTGGCAGCGCCACGTGGGGGGTCACGCCAGATTTGGTCTAAGCGGTGATGACGCGCGATGGGTGACAGCGTGGTCATGGCGACCGCCCCTCTAGAAAGCGGGCGATGGAGTCGATCTCTTCAGGCGTGAGGCCAAGGTCGGGCATATGGGAACCGGGCTTGTATGTCTGCGGCTGAAGTATCCATTCGCGTAAGTTTTCCGGGGTGTGAGCGAGAGTACCTCCCGCCAGCATCAGACGTTGGGGTAAATCTGCGAGGTTAGGAGCTGCGGACGTCGCATTGCTTCCGGCGGTCGGTTCTACTGTGTGGCACTGCATGCAATGCTGGTTGAAGCTGTCCCGGCCTTGCAGGTCGACTGCCGCGCTCTCTGCTTTCCGCCCCTGTGCGAGCATAGCGAGTCGTCGATCCAGACCCGCTTCATCGTGCGCGATTATCTTGAGCTGCATCCGTGCATGCTGTGCTCCGCAGAATTCTGCGCAGGTGCCGTCATAAACGCCCGGCGTGTCCGCATGCAGGCGTATGACATTAGTCCGTCCAGGAATGGCGTCGATTTTTCCCCCCAAGCGAGGAACCCAAAAACTGTGGATCACGTCGCCGCTACTAATGTGAAGGTCCACCGGTCGATGTGCAGGAATATGCACTTCGTTTGCGGAATAAAGCACGCGGTCAGCACGCGGATAACGCACCTCCCACCACCACTGGTGTGCTTGAATCTCCACCTTGTAAGGTGGCGGAGTCATAGGGCCGGGTAGTAGAGCGTTGCCTGTGCGGACACCATACGCAAGCAGTAATGCCAACACCACAATGGGTAGGCACAGACCGCCGCCAACCAACAGGAGCCTGGTGGGGGCTTTGCTCCTCTGCTGATGGAGGGTGGCATAAAGAGCTAGCACGACGACTAGCACCCACAGCACCAAGGCACCAACAAACATAATCCAGCCAATCAAGGCAATAGAACCACTGGCCGGACTATCGGGTTGCAAGATAGATAGCGGGCCTCTCACGCAACCAGCCAGGGGCCATACAAGTAGCATCACTACCCAGAGGCGCGGTGATAGCTTGTCCATACTGGATGGGCACGTTGCGGGATAGCTCCAAGCGTCTCCGCGCAGCTCCCCTATGCCTTTGCAAGCACTTTGCGGGTGCTTGACGAATCGAGTGTGTGGCCCCGTACTGTCGTTCATTGCGGTTCGATGAAAGGCCAGTAGAGAGGCGGTGCGATCGTTGCTTGGCACACGCTCTGCGAGACTGGTCGCCAGACATCGCATGGACTACCCCCGGAGGGTTGCATGGAAGCGTTCGACAAGCCGCTTACCCGAGGTACGCACACGGTCGTTGCAGTCGCACGACATCCGCTCCACCCCATGGTCATTCCGTTTCCGATTGCTTTTTTTGTGGCCACATGGGCAACGGATGCGGCGTTTTGGTATTTCGAGGATCCCTTTTGGGCGCGGGCCAGCTTATGGTTATTGGGTGCCGGACTCGTCATGGGTGTGCTGGCTGCTGTGACTGGCACCGTCGAGCTACTGGCTGTGAGTGGAATCCGGCGGCGTCCAGCGAGCTGGAACCATTTTGTAGTAGCGGTCATGTTGTTGGCCGTCGAGTTTGTAAATTGGTTGTACCGTCTGCCCGATGCCCAAGCATCCATCGTACCAACTGGACTTTATCTGTCGACGCTGGGGGTTGTACTGGTGGCGGCTGCAGGGTGGATGGGAGGCCATTTGGTATTCGAACATCAGGTAGGTACCGAATCGCCACCGGATGAGCCCGAGTAAAGGAGCGCGGGGTTAAACGATAGGCTCGCCCTTGGAGTCTTCGCCGGGAAGGGCCCGTGTCCCCTTGTTGCCAAGGTGCGCACTCCACGAGGCGCGCCTCATCCTCCCAAGTTAGGCTTGGCCAGCACGAGCCAGAGCACCACAATGATTAGGACAATGGGAACCACCATGAATGACAGATGCAACTGCCGACGTTTGCGAT
>CAZMVM010000096.1:8756-13207 GCA_964569785.1 uncultured Pigmentiphaga sp.
GCTCCCTCTTCTAGTTGCATCAAACGGCGACCGCAAAACATGTGAAAAAACACCATGAGTGCGACGGCCGCGAGCTTGGCGGATAACCACGTGGCGTGAGCGCTTGTGGCATAGACGAGGGCGGAGCCAGTAATAATCGCCAACACGGCGGCAGGGGAGGCGATCGCTAGAAATATGACCCGATTAATGATGCGTTGCTGCTGCCGATGTCGTTTGCCACTCACCGACGCATAACGAGCAAACAAGGCGGGCAGGTAGACAAGGCCGGCACTCCAGACGCTCAGGCTGAGAATGTGTGCGGACATTAGAAGCGCCATTAGACTCTCCGGCATGTAACCGGCGTACCCCCACTCAAGAGCTGTCGTTTATCT
Organism: uncultured Pigmentiphaga sp.; assembly: GCA_964569785.1. GTDB lineage: Bacteria > Pseudomonadota > Gammaproteobacteria > Burkholderiales > Burkholderiaceae_B > Verticiella. The sequence goes on from CAZMVM010000096.1 coordinate 9,128, forward strand.
CGCACACCCCCCCCTGGCCGCGCGCCGAGACAGGCCCAAAATACCCATCTTCGCAAAGTAAATCCGTCGCGACATTGAGACCCCGCGTTCATTTGATCCTGGTGAGCAGGGGTGACAGTGCGGGTGTTGTGTTTTAGGCATTGCTCGGTTCTGCCCCGCCGCGCATGTACGCGCGGATGGAGGCGGGCTCGCACGAATGCACTTGACCGTCAGACGAATGAATAAGGTCTACTCGTTACGTTGACACGGCACGCGCAATCTCACAGCGCGATCATGCTCTCCGGGCGTGAGCAATCAGCATGCCGGCCTAAAGTGATGTCAGCCGCACCCTAACGCCCAGCATCGGAGCATCCGGCTATTCCAGGTGCATCGATAGCATCAACCCCTATACATGCATAAACTGCAAACACGGTTTACCATTCGCCCCTGAGTCTTGCTGTTGCGCGGTACCGCGGTGCCCGCAGTCTTGGAGAATTGCATGCAGGTGGGACGTGTCAGCGTGGTTGCAGAGCTCTTGCAGGTCGAGCGGCTCGAGCAGAACGTATTCAGAGGGATGAGCGTGGATGTCGGGAGCCACAGTGTGTTTGGCGGCCAAGTGCTCGGTCAGGCGCTGATGGCTGCCGCACACACCGTGGACGAGCGATGCCTACATTCGTTGCATGCGTACTTTTTGCGACCGGGAGATGTGTCCAAGCCCATTCTTTACACGGTCGAGCAGACGCGCGATGGGACAAGTTTTTCTTCACGGCGGGTGGTTGCAATTCAACATGGCCGTCCCATTTTTACGGCGGCGATGTCCTTTCATGGACGCGAACACAGTATCGAGCATCAGGGCCACCCGCTACCGACGGTGCCCACTCCCGAAGAGCTTAGACAAAGCAAGCAGTCGGGTGACATGTTTGAGCGCCTGCCAGAGTCCATTCGCACCTGGTACATGCAGGAAAAGCCCTTCAAGCTCTTGGAGGTGCCTACGGACCATCAGCCCGAACAAGGTCCACGCACACACTATATGTGGTTGAAGCCCAGCTTCCAGGTCAGCGACTCTTTACCATTAAAGCAAGCGTTATTGGCGTATATTTCAGACTTCAACCTCATGCATGCTGCGCTTTGGCCGCATACGCTCGTTTATGGCCTGCCGGAGCTGCTGGTGGCGAGCCTCGACCACGCGATGTGGTTCCATCATGAGCTCGACTTAAACGACTGGTTGTTATTTGCAACCGAGTCTCCCATCGCAAGTCACGGTCGGGCGCTTTGTCGTGGCAGCTTTTACACCCGCGATGGCATCTTAGTTGCCAGTACCGTGCAAGAAGGCCTGGTGCGGCGGCTTGACGGCGCAGCGCCGGGAAAGCATGGTCAGCGGCGAGCGCCCATGGGGGCTGACGCGTGAATACAATGGAGGAGGAAACCACGGCCCTCTCTGGACTACATGGCTGGAGGTCGATCGCGGGTAATCACACTGATTTGTCCATCGGCTTCCATGTAGGCGCGCTTGACTTCCGACAGGTTCTCTACGTTATGTTGCCGAAGCTCGGTCATTAGTTCATCCATGGTCAGGTGCTCAGCCTTCAAGCCTTGGCGTTGCACCGTGCCGTCGCGCACGAGCAGTACTTTTTTGGGACTTAGAAAGTTTTGCAGGCTGGGAAAATAAAAGCCAACCACGTCGATTAACACCGTCCAGAGAACAATCGTGGTAACTACAATGATCCCTCCCGCCAATGACTGGCTTTCGCCGGTCATCGCGTTCCCGGCAGCGTCGGCAATCAGCATCAGTACCAGAATGTTGGCGAGTCCGATATTGCCAAAATCGCGGCGACCCGCAACGCGCAGTAAACCGAGAATGAACCAGAACATCACGGTGCCGCGAATGAACATTTCCAAGGGCGGGACATCGAGCTCCAGCAGTTTCGCAAGATCCAGTTCCATGGCAATACGACCTCGTCGAGCGGATAGAATAGACCGGTGCGATGCTGCGTGCCCGCATCGGCCGGAGGGTTGTTCCGCCGCGTCCCAATGCATTGGACGGGGCGGGCAAATTGCAAGTGCGGGACGCAACCGTCCCAGATATTTCTGCGCAGATGCGCTCCTTTCATCAAGGAAATACCAATCATGAAAGACATCGTTCTCGCTACCGATGGTTCCGTTTTTAGCGTCGAGGCAGCACGTTTCATCGACCAAGGTCAACTCTTGCCCGAGGGCGGAAAGGTGCACGTGGTACACGTATCCACCCCCTTGAGCAGCCGTGTGGCAGGTTTTGTGGGTAAGCAGGTTATCGATGACTGGCACGCCGATGAGTCTGCCAAGGCAATCGACCCGGTCGTGGAAGTCCTAAGCGCAGCTTCCGTGCCATATGAAACCCACGCTCTCGTAGGCCAGGCTCCCAATGAGATTGTGAATCTCGCCGACCGCCTCAATGCGAAAATGATCGTTATGGGCGCGCACGGCCGCGGTGCGTTTCTGGATGCTGTACTGGGCTCCGTCGCCGGACGTGTCGTCACGCTGTCGAAGCGCCCGGTTCTGTTGGTGACGTCTCAGGGCGAAAACTAAACGCTCACGCCGTCTTACAGCACGGCCAGTACCTGCTGCCGCGGGCGGCGTCCTCGCGGCCAAGGCTGGAGCTGGTCTGCGTTGCGGCATGGGGTCGGGACGACACCGCAGCTATTGCGGCTCTTACGCATGCTCAACACCTCTTCACTTAGGTGACACCGGTGTAACCATGCAAAGCGCTACGACATCAACCGCGGCCGAAATAAACCACCCAAGGCAGGTACCAAAAACATAGGGCAGCGCCTATTATCGTTGCAGGTAGCGGCTGTTCCCCGGTGGTCTCCCAGTTCAATCACGCACGCGCACACGCACACGTTTCGCTGATTCCTCTACCTTTCTCTCGTTCATACGCCCTGCGCGCTATCGGCGGGACTCGTCCTGCTGTAGGCAACTGCACTGACAAAAGGCACCGCACGTGTGCGTGTGCCGTTTTCTTCGGCGTAATCAATCATTCCTCGCAAGGCGCGTGACTCATGCGCGGGCACATTGCCGAATCTCCTGGGACGTGGCAGGATGATAAGTTGTACGATTTGTTTCAGTGCGGCATGAAGCGAGGGAGCTGCCGCATCCTATAAGAACCACTCGAGGAGACAGTAATGAGGTTAAAACGACATATATCAGCGTGGGTTGCTGCTGTTGGCATGACAGCGTTAGCCCCCATGGCCGCGGTTCATGCGGAGGATGCCCCCTAAATCCGTACGCATCGGCTACACACTCTCCAAGAGCGGGCCAAATGCGCCGGGGGCGGAAACCACGGTACGTCCCAACTACGAAATGTGGGTGAAAGAGGTAAACGACGCCGGCGGCCTCATGCTCAGCGCCTACGGCAAAAGAGTACCGATCGAAATCGTCGAATACGACGATCGCTCCAATACGGAAGAGGCGGTCCGTAACATTGAACGTCTGATCAATCAAGACAAAGTTGATCTCATACTTCCGCCTTGGGGTACCGCGGTGAACCTGGCGGTTGCACCTCTGTTCGCGCGGCATGGCTACCCACAAATTGCCAGCACTAACCTTACCGACAAGGCTGACCGTGCGCGAGAATCTTGCGTTAGGCGCCTTGCGACCGCGTGCTCGCGCGCTGGAGGCGCAGAATCTTGAGCTGGTATTCACGTTGTTTCCCCGTTTGAAAGAGCGCTTGTCTCAGCGCGTGGGTACGATGAGCGGGGGTGAGCAACAAATGGTGGCTGTGGGCCGTGCCTTGATGTCTGCCCCCAAAATCTTATTGCTGGACGAGCCCTCGCTAGGGCTATCACCACTACTGAGTCAAGAGCTCTTTCGCGCCATTGCACACATTCGGGACCTGGGCGTGGGAATACTGATGGTTGAACAAAACGTTAGCCTTAGTCTTTCCATTGCCGACCGAGGCTATGTCATCGAAGTAGGGCGCATTGTTGGCGCAGGGTCTGCCACCCAACTTAGTGAAGATTCCGCCGTGCAGCAGGCTTACCTCGGACACGCCTAACAGCAACGTTGGGGCAATGCCGGCGGTACGCGTAAGAGTCAATTACGCCTGAAGCCCTACCTATTATC
>CAZMVM010000097.1:0-13083 GCA_964569785.1 uncultured Pigmentiphaga sp.
GCGCTGCGCGGCGAACGCTTCGACGGCCACGAGTTCATCGGTCAGGCTGCGGCGGCGGGGGCATTTGGTGCCGTGGTCGAACATCCTGTTGCAGGGGAATTGCCAACATTCGTGGTTGATGATACGCGGCGCGCATTGCTTCATATGGGAGCGGCGTGGCGTCGACGCTTTGAGCTGCCCTTGGTTGCGGTCACCGGCAGCAACGGCAAGACCACGACCAAGGACATGATCGCGTCGATCTTCTCGGCTTGGCGGGGACAGGATCACTGCCTTGCAACGCAGGGCAACCTCAACAATGACATCGGCGTGCCACTGACGGTGCTGCGCCTGCGGCCGACTCATCAAGCCGCTGTGGTCGAGCTCGGGATGAATCGCCCCGGCGAGATCGCAGTGTTGGCCGATGTCGCGGCTCCAACCATCGCACTGGTCACTAACGCCCAACGCGAACATCAGGAATTCATGCATACGGTAGAAGCGGTCGCGCGGGAGAATGGCGCGGCTTTGATGGCTTTGCCACCCGAGGGGGTGGCGGTATACCCCGGCGACGAGGCTTACACAGCCATTTGGGATGAGCAGGCAGGAAATCGCACCCGTCTGCGGTTTGGGTTCACTGAAGGGGTAGAGGTAACGGCGTCCAACATTGAACTTGATACGTTCAGTAGCCGCTTTCAGTTAAATACGCCCGAGGGTAGCGTCGAGGTCACGTTGTCGGTGGCTGGGCGACACAATGTTCGTAACGCCCTGGCGGCGTCCGCATGCGCATTGGCAGCAGGATGCCCGCTTCCCACCATCAAACAAGGTCTAGAACAGTTCAAGGCCGTGGCGGGCCGGATGCAATGGCATCGGCTGCCTGGTGGCACGGTAGTCATCGACGACACGTATAACGCGAACCCAGACTCTGTACGAGCCGCTATCGACGTGCTGGCCAGTCTGCCCGGGCCTCGCGTACTCGTCTTGGGCGACATGGGTGAGGTCGGTGCACAAGGCCCTGCGGTACACGCGGAAGTGGGCCAATACGCGCGCGCCTGCGGGGTCGATCACATCATTGCCCTAGGTAGCGCTACGCAAGCGACGGTACAAGCGTTTGGTAGCGGCGCCTGGTTGAAGGCAACGCCCGAAGACGTCGTTCAGCAGCTGATGGGGCTACAGCCTGCTGCCGTTCTGGTGAAGGGATCGCGCTTCATGCGTATGGAACGCGTCGTGAACCTCATCAACGCTCAAACAGGTCACGCGGGACAAGGGGCGGGCCATGCTTCTTGAGCTCACCCGTTGGCTATCGCAATACTGGAGCGCGTTTGGCGTTTTCGAGTACATCACGCTTCGAGCCGTGATGGCGTGTGGCACCGCCCTGGTGATCGGGCTGGCGGCTGGGCCCGCCGTAATCCGGCGGCTCGCGGCCCTCAAGATCGCGCAGGCAGTGCGTACCAATGGTCCCGAGACTCATCTCATCAAAAGTGGTACGCCCACGATGGGGGGTGTGCTGATACTCATTTCCATTGGCACGGCGACCCTGCTGTGGGCAGATTGGACGAATCGCTTCGTGTGGGTCATCTTACTGGTGACCTTTGGCTTTGGGTGGGTCGGCTGGGCCGATGATTATCGTAAGGTGGTGTATCGCGACCCCGAAGGAATGCCGGCAAAAGAAAAGTTTTTCTGGCAGGCGGTGATCGGTCTCGTGGCCTCTTGCTACTTGACTTTCGCGGTGGCAGTGCCGGGCAACACCGAGCTTTGGCCTTTGTTCAAAGCATGGGTGGCTAGTGGCTTTACGTTGCCTTTGCCGCAACGTGCCGATCTCATCGTTCCGTTTTTCAAGTCGATTAGCTACCCCCTGGGCGCCTTCGGCTTCATGATTCTGACCTGGTTCGTGATCGTGGGTACCAGTAACGCAGTCAACCTCACCGATGGCCTTGATGGGTTGGCCATTATGCCCACCGTGATGGTGGGTAGCGCGCTGGGTGTGTTTGCCTACGTCGTAGGACGGGTCGATTACTCGAAGTATCTGCTGTTTCCCTACATTCCAGGAGCTTCAGAGCTCATGGTGATTTGTGCGGCCCTGGCAGGTGCTGGTCTGGCGTTCCTTTGGTTCAATGCGTATCCCGCTCAGGTCTTCATGGGCGATGTAGGTGCATTAGCACTAGGCGCGGCGTTGGGCGCCATGGCGGTGGTCGTGCGCCAGGAGATCGTGTTGTTCATTATGGGCGGAGTATTTGTCGCAGAGACTCTCTCCGTCATGGTGCAGGTTGCGTGGTTCAAATATACAAAAAAGCGTTACGGTGCGGGCCAACGAATTTTGCGTATGGCTCCTTTGCACCATCATTTTGAAGTAGGAGGCTGGAAAGAAACGCAAGTGGTTGTGCGCTTTTGGATCATCACCATGATGCTGGTGCTGATTGGGTTGTCCACCTTGAAACTCCGATGATTAGGCTGAAAACGCGATGACTGTGTCCGATGCTCGCATTCCCGGCTCTCCACACGCCCTCATTCTCGGTCTGGGAGAGTCCGGCATGGCCGCCGCGCACTGGTATGTGCGCATGGGGTGGCGTGTGCGTGTCGCGGATACGCGCACCCAACCCCCGGTTGACGACCTGCAACGAGCCGCGTTGACGCAGGCCGGCTGCGAGCTGCGCGTGGGCATGTCCACCTTCGAGACTGCACTGCTCGAGGAGATCTCTGAAGTTCTGATCAGCCCTGGCTTATCGCCGAGGAATCCAACCGTAAGCGACCTCCTGCAGGAAGCGAAAGCGCGTGATATTCCCGTAGTGGGAGAGATTGAACTGTTTGCACGTGCTCTGGATCAGCTGCAGCGTGAGCGCGAATATGCACCCGCGGTGCTGGCGATCACCGGAACCAATGGCAAGACAACGGTCACGGCGCTCACCACTCATATGCTGAATGCCGCTGGTGTCCGTGCATGTGCTGCCGGCAATATCGGGCCGGCAGCGCTTCATGCGTTGCAAACCGCCCTCGACGACGATGCGCTGCCCGACGCGTGGGTGCTGGAACTCTCGAGCTTTCAACTCGAAACAACACATAACTTACGCCCTCACGCCGCTGCCGTGCTGAATATCAGCGAGGATCACGTGGATTGGCATGGGGGTCTCGACAACTACATCACTGCCAAGCGGCAAATCTTTAACCATGCGCAACTGGCCATTGTGAACCGCAGCGATGTGCAGGTCGCGGCCATGGTGGACGATATTGCGGGACTGCAGGTGCGCAGCTTCGGCATCGATTTACCCATCCTTGAAGGGGATCTGGGTCTCGACAGCACTCAGGGCCTGGTGTGGCTGGCAGAGGCGGCTGCTACGGATTTCGAAGAACCCGCCGCTGGGCGCCGTCGCCGCAAGAATGATCCGCCTCCGATCCGCGCCGAGGGCCGGCTGAACCGGCTCATGCCAGCCGACGCGCTGCAGATCCGGGGGGTGCACAATAGTTTAAATGCCCAAGCTGCGCTGCTGTTAGCGCGTAGTCTCGATCTGCCCTGGGCGCCCCTGTTGCGAACGCTACGGGAGTACCGCGGCGAACCGCACCGCGTTGCCTGGGTGCGCACTGTGGGCGAAGTCGACTTTATCGACGACAGCAAAGGCACAAACGTGGGTGCCACGTTAGCCGCCCTACAAGGCTTAGGCCGGCGGGTCGTGCTGATCGCAGGAGGTCTGGGCAAGGGACAAGACTTCTCCGTACTGGCTCCGGCAGTCGCGCAGCACGCGCGCGCCGTGGTGTTGCTGGGCCAGGACGCCGACATCATAGAACGCGCCCTGGTCGGCACGGGCGTGCCGTGTGTGCGGGCCGCCTCGCTACCCGAAGCTGTACAGGAAGCAGCACGTCATGCTCATACGGGCGATGCGGTTCTGCTGTCTCCGGCGTGTGCCAGCCACGACATGTTTAACGATTATCGCCATCGCGCTGCGGCGTTTGTCGCGGCGGTTGACGAGCTGGCGCTGGAACGGGGGGAGGTCTAGACGATGGAAACGCCTCGCTCCATGGCAGTCGGAGGTGTGAACGCTGTGCGGCCCGGACGCACGCGTATCCTCGACTACGATCCGGCTCTACTCACGGTGGTGATTGCCACCGTGTTGTACGGCTTGGTCATGGTGTACTCGGCGTCCATTGCATTGGCGGATGGCCCCCGATTCGAAAGCGTCGCGCGTCACCATTTCCTGTTGCGCCACGCTCTCTTCATCGGGCTGGGGACGGTCTTCGCGGGGCTCGTGTACACGGTGAGCATGGCCGCTTGGCAGCGTCTGGCTATGCCGGCCTTTGTCCTAGCGATGGGCTTGCTGGTGTTGGTCTTGATTCCCGGCATCGGCACCGAGGTGAACGGTGCCTGGCGCTGGCTAAGGCTTGGCTTCGGATTCAACCTTCAGCCATCGGAAGTCATGAAGCTGGCGGCCTTGCTTTACGCCGCCGATTACACCGTGCGCAAACAAGAGCACATGCAGGAGTTTTTCCGCGGATTCGTGCCGCTTGCCCTGGCGATGGGTCTGGCCGGGCTCTTGTTGTTGCTCGAGCCCGACCTGGGCGCCTTCGTCGTGATCGTCGCCGTGTCAATGGGGATCATGTTCTTAGGCGGCATTAATGGGCGCCTCTTTGGCGGCTTGACCGGGGTCATGATTGGCCTGTTTTTGGTCTTGATCTGGGCTTCGCCATGGCGGCGCGCGCGATTATTTGCTTATCTGGATCCCTGGCATGCCGACAATGTGCTCGACAAAGGCTATCAGTTATCCCACTCGTTGATCGCCCTGGGGCGCGGCGAGTGGACCGGAGTCGGCTTGGGGGCGAGTGTCGAGAAATTGCACTATTTGCCGGAAGCTCACACCGACTTTCTACTTGCCGTGATCGGCGAAGAACTAGGTTTTTTGGGCGTACTGGCGGTTATCCTCTTGTTCGTATTCATGGTGCGCCGCGCGTTTGAGATTGGGCGACAAGCCATCGCCATGGATCGACCATTTGGCGGTTTGGTGGCGCAAGGCGTGGGTCTTTGGTTAGGCGTACAAGCCTTCATCAATATGGGCGTATGTCTCGGCTTGCTTCCCACCAAGGGATTAACGTTGCCGCTCATGAGCTATGGTGGTTCGGGCTTAATCGCTAATCTTTGCGCGATCGCATTGGTGATGCGCGTCGATTACGAGAATCGCACCATGATGCGTGGGGGTCGGGCATGAGCACGCGGAGCCCTTCTATCATGGTCATGGCCGGTGGGACCGGCGGTCATATCATGCCCGGACTCGCTGTCGCCCAGGTTTTAAGGGAGCGCGGTTGGAACGTCAGCTGGCTAGGGAGCCCCACAGGAATGGAGGGCCGCTTGGTGCCCGAGCGGGGCATACCCCTGTATCCATTGCGGTTCGGCGGCGTGCGGGGTAAGGGTGTCACCACGTTGTTGAAGTTGCCGGTCAGTCTGGCATCGGCTTGTATGCAGGCGTCGCGCCAGCTGCGGGCGACGCGTCCTGATGTCGTACTTGGGATGGGGGGCTATGTGGCCTTTCCGGGTGGATTGATGGCGGCGCTGCGTGGGATTCCGCTCGTTTTGCATGAGCAGAACGCGGTGGCGGGTATGACCAACCGTGTCCTGGCTCGTCTCGCACGGCGAGTGCTGAACGGATTCCCGGGTTCCCTACGGGGCGAGACCACCGGTAATCCGGTGCGCGCAGAGATGTGTCAGATCGCACCACCTGAAACGCGCATGCACGCACGTACCGGACCACTCAAGTTGCTCGTGGTCGGTGGCAGCCTGGGGGCGCAAGCCTTGAATGAGGTGGTGCCACGGGCTTTGCAGCGCATGCGTGCTGCAGGCTTCTCGCTGCCTCAAGTGGTGCATCAGGCGGGAGAAGCAAATTTGCCCAGCCTGCGGGCCGCTTATCGTCACGCCGAAGTCGAGGCCGATTGCCGCCCTTTCATAGAGAATATGGCGGCCGCATACGCGGATGCCGATGTAGTGATTTGCCGTGCAGGAGCAATGACCGTGGCCGAAGTGGCGGTGGTTGGTGCGGCTGCGCTATTTGTCCCGTATCCGCATGCGGTCGATGACCACCAAACCCGCAACGCACGCTTTCTGGCGGATGCCGGGGCGGCGTGGTTACGGTCACAGAACGAATTGACACCGGAGTGGTTAGGCGATTGGCTATCACAACGCACGCGCGGAGAGATTGCCGAGGTGGCAACACGGGCACGTCAACTAGGGCAGCCCGATGCAACCCAACGTATTGCCGACATCTGCGCCGAACTGGTTCAGGGAAGAGCTGCATGAAACACAGAATTCAAAACATACATTTTGTCGGCATTGGCGGTGCGGGGATGAGTGGCATTGCCGAGGTGCTGCTCAACCTCGGTTATGTCGTCAGCGGCTCTGACCTGGCCTCCACTCCGGTCACCGAGCGCCTCGAGCGCCTGGGAGCGCGTGTGGCGTATGGTCATGACGCCGCGCATGTGTCGCATGCCCATGTTGTGGTTACGTCAACGGCGGTTACTGCAGGCAACCCCGAGGTTCAGGCGGCGCGGGCCGCGGGCATTCCCGTGGTGCCACGGGCTATTATGCTCGCCGAGCTCATGCGTCTGAAGCGCGGCATTGCCGTCGCCGGTACGCACGGCAAAACCACCACGACCAGCCTGGTGGCAAGCGTGCTGGCGGCGGGTGGCTTGGATCCCACGTTCGTGATCGGCGGCAAGCTGAACTCGGCCGACGCGAATGCACGATTGGGCCAAGGCGAATACATCGTGGTCGAGGCCGACGAGTCGGACGCTTCGTTTCTAAATTTGCTGCCCGTGATGGCCGTGGTCACGAATATCGATGCCGACCACATGGAGACTTACGGCCATGACATCGCCCGTCTGAAGAGTGCGTTCGTTGAATTCGTACAGCGCTTGCCCTTCTACGGTAGCGCGATCCTGTGCCTCGACAACGCGTTTGTGCGCGAAATTATTCCTTTCGTCTCGCGTCCCATTACCACATATGGCATGCATCCTGAGGCCCGGGTGCGTGCGGTAAATGTGCGACCCGAGGGCCCAACCATGTGCTTTACCGTCGAATGTTCACACATTCCGGTACAGCCCTTCGAGGTCGTCCTCGACATGCCGGGCGAGCACAATGTGTGCAATGCACTGGCTGCAATCGCGGTAGGGCTCGAACTCGGCGTCTCGGTTCCCGATGTCTGCAAGGCCCTCGCCGAGTTCAAGGGCGTAGGGCGTCGTTTTGCACGGCACGACGGTTTAGCGATCGACCCGGTGCGCGGTGGCGGTCATTACACCCTCGTCGACGACTACGGACATCATCCGGCGGAAATGCAGGCGACACTGGCTGCCGTACGCGGCGCCTATCCGAATCGCCGGGTCGTCCTGGCGTTTCAGCCACACCGTTATACACGCACCCGCGATTGCTTCGATGCGTTCGTTCGCGTGCTGGTTCAAGCAGACGCCGTGGTCATCACCGAGGTGTATGCAGCGGGCGAGGCGCCCATCTCGGGCGCCGACGGTCGGGCATTGGCGCGCGCCGTCGAAGCAGCGGGCAGTGTGACACCGGTCTTTGTTGAATCGGTTACAGATTTGGCGGGTACGATCACCGGGCTGGTACACGACGGCGATGTGGTGGTTTTGATGGGGGCAGGGTCTATTGGCGGAGTTCCGGCGCAATTAAAGCAGCTGGCGAACCAGCTCGTCGGCCAGCAAGTGGTAGCTGCAAAGCCAACGCCGGTTGCTGCGAGCGGGGTGGGGGTCTAACGACATGGAAAATTTTGGCAAGGTAGGGGTGCTCTACGGCGGCAGTTCTGCCGAGCGCGAAGTCTCCCTGACTTCAGGCGTAGGTGTGCACCGCGCGCTGCGTCAGCAAGGCGTCGACGTGCATCTTTTTGACACGGGTTTGCGCAGCCTCGCAGAATTGGCGGCTCAGGGTTTTGATCGGGTGTTCATCGCCTTGCACGGGCGATGGGGTGAAGATGGCACCATACAGGGCGCGCTCGAGCTGCTCCGCATTCCTTACACCGGTAGCGGCCCAGCGGCGTGCGCACTTGCCATGGATAAGGTCATGACCAAGCGCATCTGGCTGCAACATACATTGCCGACGCCACGGTTTGCGGTGCTGAAGCCAGATAGCGATTTTGATCGGATTGTGCATGATCTGGGTTTGCCGCTCATTGTTAAACCATCGCACGAGGGTTCTACGCTGGGGCTGACTCGGGTGGAGCAAGCGGAACAAATGGCGGACGCCTATCGAGTGGCCTCTCGTTACGACACGGAGGTACTGGCCGAAGAGTTCATCCAGGGGCGGGAGCTGACGGTTGCCATTATGGGCCAGGGCGACGAAGCCTACGCGTTACCCATCGTCGAGATCATTGCGCCCGGGGGCAACTACGACTATCTGCACAAGTACCACTCGACGCAGACGCAATATATCTGTCCGGCTGAGTTACCAACGCCGCTGGCCGCCTATATCCAACGGATCAGTCTGCGGGCTTATCGGGCGGTCGGTTGTTCGGGTTGGGGTCGCGTCGATGTCATGCTAAGCCACGACAATCGTGCGTTTTTGCTCGAGGTTAACACCGCGCCGGGAATGACAGGACATTCGCTGGTGCCCATGGCGGCGCAGGCGGCAGGGATGAGTTACCCGGAGTTATGTGTGGAGATTCTGCGCACCGCACGTTGCCATATTGCGCAACCGAGCGTTGTGACGGCGGTCGACCCGCATTCCGGAACCTAAGAGATATACGTGTGGAACAACCCTCGATTCATCAACCTGATAGCCAATGCGTTAACGCTGGCGGCATTGTCGGCCTTGGCGGTCGCTGCGCTGCTGTGGTTGGCCCATCGACCCATGTTCAGCCTGACCTACATCGAGGTGCAGGCGGCAGACGGTACGATGCTGCGCCGCGTTTCGGAAACGGGAGTGCGGGCCACGATAGCCGGGCGCATCGAGGGCAATTTCTTTACTGCCGACCTCGAACGCGTGCGTCAGGCGTTCGAAGCGGTGCCCTGGGTGCGGCAAGCCATGGTGCGTCGCGTGTGGCCGAATGGGCTCGAAGTGACGCTGCGGGAGTACGAACCGCTTGGCTTGTGGAACGACACCCAGGTGCTGGATGTGGAAGGCCGGGTGTTTACGGCCAATCAGGCCGAGGCCGAAGAATTCGATGGGCGACCCCTGCCCGTGTTGGGAGGGCCCGAGGGTTCAGGACAATTAGTGAAACAGCGCCTGGGCGAATTGACCGAGTGGCTACGGCCGATCAACCGCGTACCGATACGGCTCATCTTGAGCGATCGGTATGCATGGCGCGCCCAGCTAGACAATGGGTTAGTGCTCGACCTGGGACGCGACCCTTCCAACGTCTGGTCGCAGGAAGAGCCTGGGGATACACCGGGCACGGTGCCCGTGAAAGTGCGTGTACAGCGCTTCGTGCAGGGCTTGCAAGCCGTCGAGGAGCGTCTGGGACGCCCCGTGATCTACGCCGACCTGCGCTATCCGGACGGCTTTGCTGTGCGGCTCGGCGAAGCGCCGGACGCCGAAAAGAATCGAGATTAGTGACTAGACCATGACCCGAGATACCAAAGATCTGATCGTTGCGCTGGATATCGGAACCAGCAAAGTTGTGGCCGTGGTTGCCGAAATTCTTCCGGAAGGACGGTTTGAGGTGCTGGGTCTGGGCCAGCACGAATCGCGCGGCATGCGCAAAGGCGTCGTGGTCAATATTGAAAGCACGGTGAGCTCGATTCAGCATGCGCTGGAAGAGGCTGAGCTCATGGCCGATTGCAAGATTCGTGAGGTATACACAGGCATCGCAGGCAGCCATATCCGTAGCTTTAACTCGAGCGGCATGGTGGCGGTGAAGGACAAGGAAGTCACCGCCACCGACGTTGCGCGGGTGCTTGAAACCGCCAAGGCCATCAACATACCGACGGACCAGCAAGTTCTGCACGTGCTCACTCAGGAGTACATCGTCGATGGGCAAGAAGACATTCGCGAGCCCATTGGGATGAGCGCCGTGCGTCTTGAAGTCCGTGTGCATATCGTGACGGGTGCTGTCAGTGCCGCGCAAAACATCGTGAAGTGCGTCCGACGATGCGGCCTCGAGGTTCAAGACCTCATCCTGCAGCCGCTGGCCTCAAGCTTGTCCTGCCTGACAGCCGATGAAAAAGAGCTTGGCGTGGTGCTGGTGGATATCGGTGGCGGTACCACCGACGTGGCGATTTACACCGGCGGTGCGATCAGGCACACGTCGGTCATCCCCAGTGCCGGCGACCAAATTACCGGTGATAGTGCCGCGGCTCTGCGCACGCCCACACCCGATGCCGAAGAGATCAAGCTGCGCTACGGCGTCGCCAAGCAAATGCTGGTGAGTCCTGATGAACGCATCGAAGTGCCGGGGCTGGGGGATCGCTGGCCGCGTCAGCTGTCGCGCCAGGCGCTGGGGGCGGTGATCGAGCCCCGGGTCGAAGAGTTGTTCTCCTTGGTGCAGCAAGTGGTTCGTGATTCCGGGTACGACGAGCTGTTGTCCTCGGGCGTCGTACTAACCGGCGGCTCCTCTCTGCTGCCCGGCGTTGTCGAACTTGCTGAAGATGTCTTCATGAAGCCAGTGCGGGTGGCAAGTCCCGACTACCACGGCGCTCTGGCAGACGTCGTGTGTAATCCCCGTTTTTCCACGGTAATGGGGTTGTTGCAGGAGGCGCAGATGCAGCACATGCGGGGCAAAGTCAGAACTCACCAAACCGGTGGCTTCAGGCAGATACTGGCGCGGATGCGTGAATGGTTTAACGGAAGTTTCTAATTGGAGGACATATGCCTCTAGGCCAGCGGCGATCTAAAAGATTTATTTCGTTGTCGGGCCGTTGGGTAGTGCGTTTTATTGAAGGTCAATAAGCTGTATTCGTTCTTTGATCGGACAAAGGCAGAGGGGGAAGTTGAACTGTGAAGCGTGAGCTCGCCGCGGCGGCAAGGTGGCAGTAGTGGATCACGTTTTGCATTTCGACTTTCAGACTCCGAATTCAAATTCTCTCGCGGAGAACTCTTATGAGTATCGACATCAAAATGCTGGACAATGAGCCCGCTGGCGCCGTCATCAAGGTCGTCGGCATCGGTGGTGCAGGTGGGAATGCAGTTGCCCACATGATCCGCCGCAATGTGAAGGGCGTGGAATTTATCTGCTGCAACACTGACGCCCAAGCGTTGGTCGACACTGCCGCTCCCGTGCAGATTCAACTAGGCAAGAGTGGACTGGGCGCCGGCGCCAAGCCCGATCAAGGCCGCGCCGCTGCTGAATCCGCGCGCGAAGACATTCGCGCTGCGCTTCAGGGTGCTCACATGGTGTTCCTGACGGCAGGCATGGGCGGTGGCACCGGTACCGGAGCGGCACCGGTAGTCGCGCAAGTGGCCAAGGAGCTGGGCATTCTGACCGTTGGCGTGGTCACCAAGCCGTTTGCCTTTGAAGGCCCGAAGCGCATGCAAGTGGCCGAAGAGGGTGTGCGTGAGCTGTCTCAACACGTTCACTCGTTGATTGTCGTACTCAACGAGAAACTGCAAGACGTGCTCGATGACGATGCGACGTTCGAAGACTGCTTCAAGATGGCCGATGATGTGCTGCACAACGCGTGCGCTGGCATCGCCGAGATCATCAATGTGAAGGGGAACATCAACGTCGACTTCCAAGACCTCACCACCATCATGAGCGAGCCAGGTCAGGCGATGATGGGCACCGCCGTTGCATCAGGTGAGGACCGTGCCCGCGTCGCTGCGGAAGAAGCGATTGCTTGCCCCTTGCTCGAAGGTGTCGACCTGCACGGCGCTCGCGGCGTGCTGGTGAACATTACGGCCAGCCGCTCGCTCAAGCGTCGCGAGGTGAACACCATTATGGAGATCATCGAAAGCTACCGGGCCGAGGATGCGACCGTTGTGTTCGGTCAGGCCTACGACGACTCTATGGGCGATGCCTTGCGCGTAACGGTCGTAGCCACAGGATTGGGGCGCCAGAACCGCGCCAAGCCGCAGCTCGTACCGTCGCAATTGCTGCGCACCGGGACCGACGACGCGCCCATGGCTGGAAATGGCGGAGCACCCAATTATCAAGACTACGATACCCCGGCGGTATTCCGTGGTCGTGATGCGTCACGCCGCGTTCAAGCCATGGAGAGCTCGGGTATGGATCATCTGGATATTCCCGCTTTCCTGCGCCGTCAGGCCGACTAACCGCAACCATCCGTGCGCAATCGCTGTCATAAAAGGCTGCGCACGGTATAGCTTTTGCCACACGCTAGACCCGCTCATACGGCAGCAAGAATAGCCGTATGAGCGGGCTTCGCGCTTGCACGTGTAAGCAACAACAAATTAGAAGTATGAAGACTGCACCAGGCCAGTAAGTCGTTATTTTCGATAGCCGCGCAGTATCGATTAACGGCGTGTCAGTCCGATTGTCCACCCATTCACGAGAAGCCCGAAAAGGCCTAAAGGTCCGACGCATGTGCAGAACATTGTTGTGCTAGTGTGCATGCTGTGCGCAACGCTGCCTGCAGCACGCCCCTTCCGGGGCGCCATGCTGCAGTGACTTCGGGTTGAGCTGGCGGGCTAGACTTCGGATCCGATGACGGCGCGTTAGAAATCGGGAAGAGTAGACTCGCCTGCCATCAAGTCTTGCAGTGTTTCGCGCCGACGCACGACGTAGTAGCGATCCTGGTCGACGATCACTTCAGCGGGGCGGGGCCTACTATTGTACTGACTCGCCATCGTCATGCTGTAAGCGCCAGCGCTCTCGATGGCTAAGAGATCGCCTTCCCGCAGTACAAGTGCCCGGTCGCGTGCAAGCCAGTCGCCGCTTTCGCAAATGGGACCTACTACATCTTACGAAACCGGAGTTCCGCTGCTTGGGGTAACCGGTAAGACGCCGTGATACGCGTCGTACAGGGTAGGCCGCAGCAGGTCGTTCATAGCAGCGTCAACGATGGCGAAGTTCTTGACCTCACCCGGCTTAAGATATTGTACGGTCGTGATGAGCAGACCTGCGTTGCCTACCAGCGAACGTCCGGGCTCAAGAATAATGCGCGGCATCGGCCGGTCATCGTTACCCTTGCCGTAGCCCCGTTCTTCCAGGCGATTGAATATTGCGTCCAGTA
>CAZMVM010000098.1:0-13075 GCA_964569785.1 uncultured Pigmentiphaga sp.
TTCGGTGAGGGCATGGATGTCTTGGGTGAGTTGGGCCTGCAGGAATGCTATGGCGTCATCGCCGGTAACCTGGATGACACGCAGGTGGGGGAGGTGGACAATTCGACCCTGTGGCGGGAACCCGGGCAGAGTCTGCATCAAAAGGGGTTGAGCTGACATGATGAAACAAGAGAACAAGTCACAACGAGTATGATACCGGTCAAGTACCGCCGTGGTTTTCTATGCGTATTTTGCTCCGTCTATTCTTATTCGTCGCGTTTTGCGCCGTGGTTGTTTGTTCAGCCCTGGTCTACTGGGCGCTTCGTCCGATTCCGTTGCCGGCTGACCGGGTTGATTTCACCATTCCACCGGGAACCAGCATCCGTGGCATTGCCCGCGAGCTGCAGTCCAACGGTGTCGACGTCAACCCCGAGCTTTTTGCCGGGATGGCCCGGTTATCGGGACTCGACAAGCGCGTCAAAGCAGGCAGCTACGAGCTGAGCCGCGCCGATAGCGCATGGAGGTTACTGCAGCGCATGGCCGAAGGCGACATTTCGTACGCGCGTGTTACGTTCATTGAAGGATGGACTTATCGTAAATTTCGAGCTGCCCTTGCCGACAATCCCGACGTCAAGCAAACGCTCACTGACGTATCTGATGCCGAACTGCTGGCGATGCTGGGGGCCCCCGTCGATCATCCCGAGGGGCTCTTCTTTCCCGACACCTATACCTTTGCCAAAGGTTCGAGCGACTTCGACATTTTGCGACGCGCTTATCAGGCGCAGCAGCAACAATTGCACAAGGCCTGGGAACGGCGGGCGCCGAATCATCCTCTGCAATCTCCCTATGAGCTCTTGATCCTGGCGTCGATCATCGAGAAAGAAACTGGGCTCGATGCAGACCGGCCACGGATCGCGGGCGTCTTTCTGAATCGGCTGCGGCGCGGAATGCCTCTGCAAACGGATCCTACCGTTATCTATGGCATGGGCGAGCAGTACGATGGGCGCCTGCTGCGCAAGCATCTGCAAGTTGATAACCCTTGGAACACGTACACGCGTAACGGCCTGCCACCGACGCCCATTGCAAGCCCAGGGCGTGCGTCACTCGAGGCGGCGGCTCAACCAGAATCGCACCGCTATTACTACTTCGTAGCGCGTGGCGATGGCACCAGTGCGTTTTCGGAAGACCTCAACACTCACAACCGATACGTGAATCAATATATCCGTGGGGCCAACCGATGAAGCGGGGACTATTTCTGACCCTGGAGGGGGTTGATGGCGCCGGCAAGAGTACGCATCTCGACTGGTTGTGTGCAGCGCTCAGACAATGTGGTCTCGACGTGATCCAGACTCGCGAGCCAGGAGGAACCCCACTGGGCGAGCAGTTGCGCGACTATCTACTGCATACTCCGATGCATCTGGAAACCGAAACGCTGCTCGTATTTGCCGCGCGTTGCGAACACGTGCGCAAGGTGATCGAACCCGCATTGGCGCGCGGCGAGTGGGTTGTGTGCGACCGGTTCACCGACGCAACCTATGCCTATCAAGGTGGGGGGCGTCAGCTGGGATATGAACGTATCCGGGCCCTCGAGACGTGGGTGCACCCGCATCTTCAACCCGATCGCACATGGCTTTTTGATATCTCGCCGGAAGTCGCGCGTGCGCGCCGCGATCAGGTGCGTTCCGCCGATCGTTTCGAGCGTGAGAACGAAGCGTTTTTTCAGCGCACCCGGCAGGCTTATTTGCGACGCGCAGAGAGCGACCCCGATCGGTTTCTTGTTATCGATGCGAGCCAGCCCATAGATGCGATCCGTAAACAGTTGGCTGCCGACCTGGAGCAGTTAATTCATGGCGGATAGCGAACTCATCGACAGCCAGAGGTTTTTACCCTGGCAGCAGGAGATTGCTCAGCGTTGGCTGAGTGATCGAGCCCGGTTTGCGCACGCATGGCTCATCCACGGCCGAGGCGGCATCGGCAAGGTGCACTTTGCCCGTGCTGCCGCTGCGAGTCTGCTCTGCGAGAACCCTAACGAGGGGGTGGCCTGTACCGAGTGTCAGGCCTGCCTTTGGTTTCGTCACGGCAATCACCCCGACTTTCGTGCCGTGCGACCCGATGCCGTCGCGTTGACTGAAGGGACGCTAGACCCGGAAGAAAACGAATCCGGTGAGTCCACCCGTAAGACACCGTCGCGCGAGATACGTATCGAGCAGGTGCGCGGATTGGAAGCGTGGGCTCATACGGCGACCCACCGTGGCGGGCAGCGGGTTGCCCTGATTTATCCAGGCAATACGCTGAATCCGTACGCTGCTAATGCCTTGCTGAAGCTTTTAGAGGAGCCGCCTCCGGGCACGGTATTCCTACTCGTCGTTGATGCGCTTGACAGCCTCTTGCCGACGCTGGTGTCGCGCTGCCGTCGTCTGCCTTTACCGATGCCAGCGCCCCAAGAAGCCTCCGCATGGTTGCAGGCGCTTGGCGTCGATTCTCCTGACGCGCGATTGGCTGCAGCGGGGGGGGCGCCCATGCAGGCTTGGCGCACCTACGAGGCGGGCCATGAAGTGGTTCCCGGATGGCTCACTGCCATCGCACGCAGCCTGGGGAGGGGAGTGCTGAGCAAGGAAGCACCAACTTTGGCCACCGAGCTCGAGAAGCAAGCGCCCGCCGAATGGTTGGAGGCCTTGCAGCGCTTGTTAGTGGACATCCGGTTGGCTCAGGCAGGGTGTGCTGTACGTTATTATCCCAAGATGGACGAAGTCACCCGTGCCATCGCTCGCAGATTCAGTGTGACCGCAGCCGCCGAGGGCTTTCGTTGGCTAACCCAGCAGCGAGGCGTCGCTACCCATCCACTTAACCCCAGGCTGTTCGCGCACATGGTATTAATACATCTCGGCACACTTGCCTCATGAAGTCACTGCGGGACCGAGGTGAGGGTACAGCATTGAAAGATCTCGGCTGTGGTTTCCATGTAATGCGTCACGCCGTTGGGCCCCGGCGGTCAGTTCGGCGCCGGCGTGGCAGCGGCGGGCCCAGGCAGTGCCGAATTAGAATTTAGGGATTGAAAGCATTGCATATCCTGCTTGTAGAAGACGAGCGCGAACTTGCATCGTGGCTCATTCGGGCGCTGACCGAAACGGGATTCGTGATCGAGCATGCGCCCGATGTGGCTTCAGCAAGACGCGCATTGACGGATAAGACGTTTGACGCGATGGTGCTGGATTTGCGCCTGCCTGATGGCGACGGGATGAGCTTGCTGAGTGAATTGCGCGAACGCAACGACAGAACCCCCATTCTCATCTTGACGGCCCAGGGTTCGTTAAGCGAACGTGTCCGTGGATTGCGATTAGGCGCCGATGACTTTCTGGCAAAACCTTTCGCGCTGGCCGAGCTGGAGGCGCGCCTGTCCGCGCTGGTGCGCCGCAGCCACGGCGGGGCCTATCCGCGCAAGCGTTACGGTCCGCTTGTTTATGACGAGGACGAGAAGCTCTTTACGTTGGCTGATAAACCACTCATGCTTACGCGCCGCGAGCACGCCACCCTCGAAGTATTGATGCAGCATGCGGGGCGCCCTGTGTCCCGTGCCATATTGTACGAACAAGTCTTCCAGAGCTCATGTGAAGCGGGTCCGGAAGCGATTGAAGTGGTGGTGCACCGTTTGCGAAAGAAGCTGGATGACGATATTCGCATTGTGACGTTGCGCGGATTGGGCTACATGCTGGAGGCAACGGAAGGTGGGGGCGGTTAGACGCAGGCCGATCCGGCTCAAAACCACCCTGTTGATCCTGCTCGTGCCAACCGTCCTGGCATTGCTCTTGTTCGACAGTTGGAGCGACTACCGGACGCTGCACGAAACCACCGATGCAGCCTACGACCGCGCGCTTCTCGGCCCCGCGTTAGCGTTGAGCAACAGTGCCCATATTGGCCCCGACGGCGAGGTGCGGCTGGATATCCCGCAGCTGGCACTTGCAATGCTGGAGTCGGCGCCGGGGCAGCGAGTGTACTATCGCGTCACGGTCATCGACCCCCCGCCACCATCACCCGCCGTCATTTTAGGGGAGCAGCCTCTTAGCAGCATGCAACTCCAACTGCCGCTGACGGCAATCCGAGAAATAGCGGGCATGCGCGACCTGGCCCTACCGGACGTATTTCCCGGGGGCATCGAGCCTGTTTTCTATAACACCGTCTACCGTGGCGATCCGGTCCGAGTGGTCGCCTTATCGCGACCGCTTCGACGCAACGAAGTGTGGGGCGAGCAGCTGGTCGTACAGGTGGGGGAAAGCATGAGCGGGCGCTGGGCACAGCAAGCTGAAGCCTGGACCGCCAAACAGTCGCGCAACCTTGTCATTATTGTCGTGCTCATCATCATGATGTTGTTGGGCGTCTATTGGGCGATGGCGCCCCTTGGACGCCTCCGCAGTGATGTTTTAGCGCGCGCGCCGGATGATGTGACCCCGCTGGATGCGTCGCAGGTGCCACACGAGGTAACGCCCTTGGTTCATGCTGTGAACCAGCACGTGCAACGGTTGCGCGAGGTGTTCGACACGCAGGGGCAGTTTCTGGCCGATGCGTCGCATCAATTGCGCACGCCGCTCGCGATCATGCGGATGCAGGTGGAATATGCCTTGCGAGAGCCTGGGACACCGCGCACCCACGCCAGCCTGCAAGCCATACTGGAGCAGCTCGAACGTGCCGGGCGATTGACCGGTCAATTGCTCGCGTTAGCCCACGCGCGCCACGGGTCGCCCACAGGACAACGACGTGTACTGGACGTGCGGGCGCTGCTATACGAGCTTACCCTGCAACACTTGCCGTTGGCGCACTCCAAGCAGCAAGACTTGGGTTGGGATGAGCGCTCGACCGATGAGGCGCTTTTGGTTGAGGCTGTAGAATCCGCCGTGACTGAAGCCTTATCTAATTTGATTCACAACGCCATTCAATATACGCCGCAGGGGGGCAGCATTACGGTCGGGGCAAGGGCAAGCAATGGCTATGCGGTTCTGTTCGTTCGCGATACCGGACCGGGTATCCCGCCGGCACTCCGCGAGCGAGCCTTCGACCGGTTTCAGCGCGGCGACGATCAAGGTACGCCAGGTGCGGGGCTTGGGCTTGCCATCGCCTACGAGTTCATCAAGGCAAACCGGGGACGCATAGAATTGAAGGAAGGGGATCCTAACGAGCAGGGTGGGCGGGGGCTTTGTGCCATCGTTTGTCTGCCTCTGTATCTTCGCGCGGATAGTTAGAGACTCCCGCGGCCCTTACCGTTCGATACCGCCGAGGTTTACGCTATTACGTCTAGATTGTTCTTACATATGTATATCGACTCACATTGCCATCTCGATTTTCCCCAGTTACGAGAGCAGCTGCCAGAGATTTTCGAACGCATGGCCAGTAATCGGGTTGCCCAGGCGCTATGCGTGAGCGTGAACCTGCCGGATTGGGATGCGCTCATTGCTTTGGTTCAGGCAAGCTCACAACTATGGGCTTCCGTAGGTGTGCATCCCGACTACCAGGACACCCCCGAGCCTAGCGTACGTGATCTCGTCGAACGAGCAGCGCATGAAAAGGTCGTCGCGATCGGGGAAACAGGCCTCGACTACTACCGCACCGAGGGCGATGTCAGCTGGCAACAAGACCGCTTTCGCACGCACATTCGGGCCGCGCGCGAGGTCGGATTGCCATTGATTGTGCACACTCGTTCAGCCCGTGAGGACACCCTGCGGATATTGCGCGAAGAGAAGGCTGCAGAAGTCGGTGGCGTACTGCATTGCTTCACAGAAAATCAGGCGATGGCCGATGCAGCGTTGGAAATGGGCTTTTATATTTCGTTTTCTGGCATCGTCACGTTCAAGAACGCCAAGGAGTTGCAAGAGGTCGCTACGCACATACCATTGGAGCGCATTCTCATTGAAACCGACGCCCCGTATCTTGCTCCGGTACCCCATCGCGGCAAGGTGAACGACCCGTCGTATGTGGTTCATGTAGCAGAGAAGATTGCCGAGTTGCGAGGCGTGCCGGTGGAGGAAGTTGCGGAGGCATCCACGCGTAACTTCTTTCGCTTGTTCAAACGTGCGAATTCTCCAATCGTTGTCTAAGAGGCAACAATCCGTTGTGTGATTAAGGGCTTATTTCCTTAAAAACGAACTCCCATAATGGAATCGTAATCAATCGACCACATCAGGGGGTTTGTCATGAAAGTAGCACGTACATCACTCGGTCTTGCCACGTTGTTTCTTGCTAGCTCGGCATTGGCGGCGGGTTCGGTCGTGGGCGAAGTGCCACAGTATCCCGCCAATAGAGCTGAAGTTCAGCCCGAATTCACCGTCATACAAAACGCCGCCCCGAATATTGCAGGTTCTGCGGTTACTCTGGGTGAGTCACCCAATTACCCAGGGGCAACGAATGGCATTGATTCGGCTTCACCCGTAGTCCGCGACGTCCCCACTACACAGATCGGTGCTTTGCCAGATTATCCCGGTGAGCGCATTTCCGTGGTAGAGCATGACATTCGCGGTTGAGCCGCTGCCGGAAAAGCAAGTTAGGCGTCCGCTGGGGTGCTTAGCTTCTCGCTAAGAAACTCCAGCAGCGCCCGCATCGCGGGCGTCATCCCTCGTCTCGATGCATAAGCGGCATATAAAGTCGCTTGCCTCGGCGCCCAGCCGGGCAACACCTCCACCAAATCATGACTCCAACGCTTGTTCTCAACCATCTGAGCCGGTAGCAGGGCGATTCCTTGTCCAGCCAAGACAGCTTCAACCAGAATGTTCATGTCGGCACATAGCAGCGCCGGATGGTGAACGACCTGTTCGAATGAACCGTCGGCATCTTGCAATTCCCAGATGTGCGGC
Source organism: uncultured Pigmentiphaga sp. (assembly GCA_964569785.1). Lineage (GTDB taxonomy): Bacteria > Pseudomonadota > Gammaproteobacteria > Burkholderiales > Burkholderiaceae_B > Verticiella. The sequence goes on from CAZMVM010000098.1 coordinate 6,819, forward strand.
GGCTGCTCAAAAACATCAAACGTCAGCGTCCGGTGCCGGGCTAAATCCTCGGGCAGGCGAGGTGCTCCCCAGTGATCTACATAGTGCTTGCTCGCCACGATATGAAGCTTGCTAGGGCCAAACCGGCGCACGATGATGCCTTCGTCCTCATCCGCGTTCTGCCGAGCGCGCAGGGCAATGTCAATAGGGTCGCGGAATAAATCCACGCGTGCACTCACGACATGCAGCCGCACGGTCACCTTGGGGTGAGAGCGCATGAACTCGGGTAGTAATGAAGGAAAGGCAATTTGCGCAATGCCGATCGGGCAACTGACACGAACTTCGCCAGTGGGCTCCGATAGAAGACCCAACATCGACTCGTCAGCTTCCCGCACCGTGTCGACGATGGCCTGGCAATAGGCGAGATAGCGTTCGCCGGCTGCGGTAAGCCGCAGCTTTCGCGTGCTACGCTCGAGTAGACGCAGCCCCAGGCGAGCTTCCAACGCCGAAAGGCGACGACTCAAATGTGATTTCGATAAGTTCAATTGGCGCCCGGCTGCGCTGAAGCTTCCCGCTTCTACAATGCAGGCGAAGTAATACATGTCGTTAAGGTCTTGTGTGCCGTGCTGATGCGCGTGAACAGCCGGGAAAGGGACGGGAATACTCATGGATCGGCGCTCAAGAATCGTTCGATCGCGGGGCGCAACGTGCGCGGATTGGTCATCGGCGCATAGCGCTGCACCGCCTGCCCGCTGCGGTCGACCAAGAACTTCGTGAAATTCCACTTGATGCGCTGCGTTCTCCAGATGCCCGGTGCTTGACGCGTCAACCACTGAAACAGGGGGTGGGCATCAGGTCCATTCACGTGAATCTTAGAAAATAAGGGGAAGCTAACCCCATACGCAACGTCACAAAAGCTTTGCACGTCCTGGTTGCTGCCTGGTTCCTGATTACCGAACTGATTACAGGGAAATCCGAGTACCGAAAAGCCCTTCGAGCGGTAGGCCTGTTGTAGCGCTTCAAGTTCGGCATATTGGGGTGTGAACTTGCACTGGGAAGCCACATTAACAATCAAGAGAACTTGGTGCCTATAACAGGCCAGGTCGACTTGAACTCCTCGTATATCCAAGGCGGTGAACTCGTAGATGGATTCGCGAATCATGGCGGGCTCAAGGGACCACAGTCGTCAGACAAGTGGTTAGTGTAGCGGCGAAACGCCAGCATCCAGGCTTGGATCTTGCGCCCCTCGTTGGCCAAATGTTACTTAGGGACGCTCCAACATGAACTCAAAACCAGGGGGCTCTGGGAGCCCCCGTCCAGATAAGCCGGGCGCGAGCGGAAAGACAGTACAAAAAGCAGATGAATCCGCGCGCGAAGGTGACCCCCGGTTGCCGCACGAGCGAGATGAGTCGGCTGACAGCCAACACGACGAAGGTCATGAGTCCATGCGTCAAGCATACCGTGACGTCGAAAGCGGACTGGAAGATACCGACTTGCGCGGCAGCCGGGGTCGACGGGAGCCCGCCGTTCCGCGGGGCACAAGCGCGCCACGAGAGGGCGGGGGCGCGGACAAGGGACGCGAAGTGCCCGTCGATGTGGGTAAGAAGGCGGGTCGCAATGACTAGGGTATGCCTCATCGCAGATGATGCTTGCCGCTTCAGACCCGTGTTTGCGCGGCACGCGCATTGCTGATTCCGCACCGTCTAACTCTTGGAGCGTGAAGCATGCTGTATTACGCCGCAGTTTTTTTCGTCATTGCATTAGTGGCAGCATTTTTCGGATTTGGTGGGATAGCCGCAGGCGCTGCTAGCATCGCCAAGATTCTGTTCTTCATTTTCTTGGTGATCTTCGTGGTCACCCTCGTGATGGGGTTAATCCGTCGCTAGGATTTCACGAGAGGACAATGCGACACGTGCATACAGTTCCTCGGCCGCCGCCGATCGAAGATCCTCCGGGTTCGCCCGCCGGCGACCCACCTATTCAGGATCCGCCGCCCACGCCCGGACACCCCCCCACTGAGCCACCGCCCGAGCATCCGCCGCGAAGCGAAAACACGCAAACCGTACGAGCGAAGCGACCGCGGGTTAGGACGGGTGGGTGGAATCAGAGTGGGTCGCGCGAACGTCAGCCCCTCGGTCATGAAAGGGCAACCGTGGGCGGTACGCTTGAATGGAGGTAGGCATGTCTTTGATTATCGCAGCTCGCTTCGATACGTTCGAAGCTGCGGAAGAAGCGGGGCGCGCGCTATTTCGAGAAGGCTTCTTGGAAAGCGACGTGTCGATCTTTTTCGTCAATATGCCCGGCGCTCACGCTACTTATCCGCTCGGCGGTGACCGGGCGGCTGACCCGGCAGCTGTGAATGCTCGCAGTGGTGCGGTCGCCGGCGCTATCGGACTCGGTGTTGTCGGTGTGGTGTTTGGGGTGCTGGCCTATTGGCTGATCAGCACCTCCATCACCGTTCTCATCGCCGCCACTTTGGTGGGGGCCTACATAGGTGCCTTGCTTGGTGGGTTAGCAGCAACGCGGCGTCGCCGTCCGCGTCGTGAGCCGGGCAGGCCGACTGGGAGACGTCACGCGGGCATCCTAGTAGCTGTCAAGGTGCAGCGTGACACGGAGGCGAAAGCAGCCCGCGTGTTAAGTGAAATGGGCGGCGAAGATGTCGAGCAAGCGACGGGACGGTGGGAGAATGGAAAGTGGGTCGATTTTGACCCGGTTCATTCACCCGTGCTAAGCGACAAAGTACCGGTGCGGGCCGGTTAGCAACGCGATCGATATCGCGAGTAAGGTCGACGCACGTTTTAAGACGCATGCGTCGACCTCGGTCTAGGCGAAGATCGCCAACAATACAAACCCGAGTGCAACTCGATACAACACGAACGGAAACATCCCGATGCGCTGAATGAACGCGAGGAAAACGCGAATGCAAAGGTAGGCGCTAACTGCCGACACTAGGGTGCCAAGCAATATCGCAGGCCAGTCGACCGATGTTTGCTGCTGAACGAGCTCGATGGTTTCCAGGCCGCCAGCGAGGACAATCACGGGGATGGAAAGCAAGAATGAGAACCGAGCGGCAGCTTCTCGATTCAGCCCTGCAACCAGGCCGGCCGTCAAGGTGATGCCCGAACGCGAGGTTCCAGGGATGAGCGCGAGCGCCTGGGCGCAGGCGACGATGACCACGTCTCGCCAACGCATTTCGTCGACCGTTCTGGCTCGATTGGGTAAGCGGTCGGCCCACCATAACAGCAGTCCGAACACTATCATCCCGACGGCCAGGACGACCGGTGAGCGCAGGTAGGTAGACACCACATCATTAAGCAGAAGCCCGGCCAACCCCACTGGAATGGTGCCTAATAGCACCGCCCAAGCTAACCGACCGTTTTGATTCAGTCTTCGCTGGACGAGCGATTGCACGAAACCGCGGGACATATGAAGCAGGTCATGTCGGAAATACCAAAGGACCGCCACCAGACTGCCCACGTGCAATGCCACATCAAAAGCCAGACCCTGGTCGGGCCATCCCGTCAGTACGGGTACTAATACTAGGTGTGCCGAGCTGGAAACCGGTAAGAATTCCGTCACACCTTGAACGATGGCCAAGACCACTGTTTGCAGCCAATCCACGCAGCACTCCTACGGTCGAGATTTAGTCAAAAAGCATGAAGGGCGGTCGAATACTAACCGCCGCGCATGGTACAGGATAAGCATTCCATCGTCCCGCTCTCTGTAAGCCCCTGCGTAACCGTTTACAACTTCTGTATCAATACGGGAGTGCCACGCGGCGCGTTTCGAGCGTTTAAAGACCCGAACGCTCGGCGTTATCTGGGCCGCATCATCCTCTTCGAACGGCTGATTGCCAGGTGGGCCTGCAAAACTTTAAGATGCGCTTACACCCTGGCGGTACCATACCGGCTTCATCCAACCTTGGCCGTTCCTTGTCTGCCGTACAGGAAATCATGTCCGAGCTGATCAAGATCCTGCTTGTTGATGACCTCCCACAAAATCTCGAGGTGCTAAAGGCGCTCCTGGAGCGTCCAGGCCTAGAATTCCTCACTGCCACGTCAGGTGAAAGGGCGCTGCAATTACTGCGTATGCAGGCGGGCGAGGGCACGGCGATGCGAGCGCAGCCTCGCAGCTCGGCGCTAGACGCTGCGCCCGGTGACACAGATGATCCGATTGCTATTGCACCACAGCCTTCGACTGCGCAGGCAGGGGATACGTGGAGCAGCGGCGCGGAACGGGCGAACCCATCAGCGACTGACAAGACCTTATCAAAGGTCCCGGTTGCACTTGCCTTGCTAGACGTCCACATGCCCGCGATGGATGGGTTTGAACTGGCCGAAGCCATGCGCGACCAGCCACAGACGCGACACATACCCATCATCTTTCTTACGGGAACCGACCGCACGATGATGCGCACGTTTCGGGGTTATGAAGCGGGTGCAGTGGATGTGCTCTACAAGCCATTTGACCCGCATATTTTGCGCAGCAAAGTTGAAATGTTTGTCGAGCTGTACGCGCAACAGCAACAGCAGCTTGAACGCATGCGGATGATGGAGGACGCACTCCACACCAATGAACTGTTTATCGCCGTCCTTGGACACGACCTACGGAATCCACTCACCTCTGTGCTCGGGTTGGCGGAGCTGATCGCACTAACGGCGGAAGAGCCACGTGTACGTTCGATTGGAACCCGGATTGCGCAATCCAGCGGGCGCATGGCCCGCCTGATTGACCAGATGCTCGACGTTGCGCTGATGCGTGCGGGGAGGGCGCAGCTACAGCCCGGACCAGGGGATTTGCATAGCTTGTGTCATCAGCTGTCCGAAGAATTCGCGCTAGCGGCTGACGAAGGTCGCATCATGATCGAGACCGCGGGCAATAGTCGCGGCCACTGGGATCTGGACCGGCTCTCTCAAGTTTTCTCTAATCTGATCGCCAATGCCCTTCAACACGGGGGTCAAGACCCGGTCCGAGTCCATATCGAAGGTAGAAAGATCCGGCACGTCACGGTGACAGTCACCAATAGCGGCACGATTCCAGACGACGTGGCTCGGACCATGTTTGAACCTTTTTCGCGTGACGTCAGTAGCGCTCACCGCAAAGGATTAGGGCTTGGGCTTTACATTGTGCGAGAGCATGTCACCGCCCACGGCGGGACAATTTCCGTGCAGTGTCACGATAATTACACGGAATTCGTTATCCGGCTGCCCCGGCAGTGCCCTTTGGTGCCCCCGGTTTCCCGCACACATGCGGAGCAGAAGTAAGGTGCCATTTCCAGATGTAAACTGATAAGGGTGACGCTCTCGTGCCGGCTCTCGTACATATCCAACCAAGTCAGATGTGCGGAATGGCAGCGAGGAGAATTCAATTTCGAACTTGGATTAACATCACGTTATCTGAAATTGGTAGGGGCATGGCGTCGAGCCGGCCAAATCGAGATTCTGTGGACTACGTAACTTCCTGCAAACTGCCTACGCCGTGGGCAACCTTCCAGTTGCACGCTTTCCTTGATCACGACTCAGCGGAAGAGGTACTGGCGCTAACACTCGGGGCAATCGACGATACGTCGCCGGTGCTGGTTCGCGTGCATTCGGAGTGTCTCACAGGAGACGGTCTCTTTAGCCAACGTTGCGACTGCGGCGCACAGCTTGAAGCTGCGCTCAAGCAAATCGCCGCGGAAGGCCGGGGCATGGTCGTTTACTTGCGGCAGGAAGGGCGGGGTATTGGCCTTTTAAATAAATTGCGTGCGTATCGCTTGCAGGATGAAGGGGCTGACACGGTCGAAGCCAATGAACGGCTGGGGTTTGCCGCTGATCTGCGTAACTACGATGTGTGCAAGCCGGTGTTCGAGCACTTCGGCGTGAAGCGGGTACGACTATTAACCAATAATCCGCGCAAGGTGAAGGCTTTAGGTGATCAAGGTATTACCGTTGAAGAGCGCATCCCGTTGCAAGTTAACCGCAATCCGTTCAACGAGCAATACTTAAGCACCAAAGCAGCCAAACTGGGTCATTGGCTGGGTGAAGTCACGGTTGAAGGGGGTACAGGGTCAACCGTCGATATGGCTACCGGCGAGTCCGACGGCTAGCGTACGAATCTGGCAGCAATAGCAGCGTGCATTCCATGCGTTGATCGAGCGGCTCACGCTCTCCGGCATAGGCGTGCTTAAACATCTCAGCGCGGCATGCCCCTTGACGTGCACAAGTTCAACGGTGACGCTGGGCGGCACAAAGCGTGCTTCATTGGCGTTTGTCGCCTATTGAACGCCGTCGATCTTG
>CAZMVM010000099.1:0-6277 GCA_964569785.1 uncultured Pigmentiphaga sp.
ATCGGGTCCCATTCTTCCTTGTGTCCAGCAAGACCTTGCTTGACGTATTTGGCCACGATGAAGCATCCGCCACTCAATACATGCAATCCGAACGTATTAAGTGGAAAGCGGTCATAGACACGGCCAGTATGCGGGGTAACTAGTTTTTGAAATATCAGGTTTCTTTTTTTGTGCAAAAACACTTTTGTGCATAAAATGGAGAAATGTGCGTAGAGGGCGCAATGTGCCCCACCGTAACAGGCCCGACGTTCTCGCAGGTGCCTGCAACCCTGTGCCGCACGATCTGTGTCGTGCTTGCCACCAAGGAGAGTACAAAACATGCAAGAAAAAGTTACCTTCGAATCCGACGGGCTCAAGCTGTCTGGGGTGCTCCACATTCCCGACAGCTACTCGGGAACACCCTTGCCGGCCTTTATTGTGTGCCACGGTTTTGTAGGGTCTAAAGACGAAAGCCACGCTCAGCTTCAGGCTGAAATGCTGGAAGCATTCGGCTACGCCGCGTTCCGGTTCGACTTTCGCAGCTGTGGTGAAAGCGAAGGAGAACGCGGGCAGGTGCGCTGTTTCGACCAGGTAGCAGACGCGAAGAACGCTCTATCATGGCTGGCGAAACGCCCGGAGATCGATCCCGAGCGCATCGGTATCACGGGTCATAGTTTCGGCGCCGCGGTGTCCATATACACAGCGGGTGTTGATTCCCGAGTCGCATGTTGCATTTCATCGTGTGGGTGGGGAGATGGCGAGCGCAAATTTCGCGGGCAGCACCCAACTAAAGAGGCTTGGGAGAAGTTCATCAGCATTCTGGAAGACGGGCGCAAGCACAAACAAGCAACAGGCAAAAGCAAATGGATGTCGCGCTTTGATGCCGTTCCTATTCCCGAAGCCTTGCGCAAAAACCTGTCTCCTAAGGCACTCATGGAAATTCCCACTGAAACGGCGTGGTCCATGATGAACTTCCGGGCGGACGACGTCGTGGCGGACATCGCGCCGCGCCCGCTGCTGTTGCTACACACGGCGCACGACATTATTACGCCGACCAGTGAGTCGATTCGTTTGTTTGAAAAGGCAGGTCAGCCCACCGAGTTGATACTCATCGACACCACGGCTCACTTTCCTCTTGCTCCATCGGATGCACCCCGAACTAAGGCCATGATCAAAGGGTGGCTTGATAAGTTCTTTCCTACCCCATTAGGAAATTAAGCGCACATGACGACCAGTCAAAAGTTTCCCACTATCGGCGTTGAGCAACTTCGCGAGTTTGCCCAGCATCTGCTTCATCGGGGGGGCTTCTCGCAACCTTGTGCGAACGAAACGGCTGACCTTCTGGTCTGGGCCAATCAGCGCGGGGTTCATTCGCACGGCGTCATGCGCATCCCGCGGTACTTGGAAATGTTGCGCCAAGGCAGTGTAAAAAGCCACCCGCAGATGCGCGTGGTTCAGCAAAGCGGTGCTGTCTGCGTACTCGACGCCGATCAGGCCCCTGGTGCTACCGCCATGAACAAGGCGGTGCAGCTGGCTGCCAACCTGGCTCACGACCATGGCCTGGGCTGGTGTGCAGTGCGCCAGATGTCGCACGCCGGCGCCATCGGATACTTTGTCGAACACGTAAGCAAGCTTGGCAAAGTAGGGGTGGCCATGACAGCTTCCAAGCCCCTCATGGGATACCACGGCGCGAAGGGCGAAGCCTTATCCACAAACCCAATTGCCATTGGCGTTCCCATGCCCAAGGGGCAAAACCCAATCATATTGGATATGTCCACGGCGGCGGTGCCGCTAGGGCGAATTATGGCCGCGCGGGAAGCTAACCAGCCTATCCCTACAGGCTGGGGCGTGGACGCGGATGGCGCAGAAACCACCGATCCCCACCAAGTTGTAGCCTTGCTTCCGATGGCAGGTGCGAAAGGCAGTGGCCTTTCGTTAATGATAGAGGTGTTGTGCAGTTTGTTGGCAGGTAATCCCAACATTGCACCCTCATTAACCGGCGGCAAACCGAACGGCTTCAACGGAACGGTATTGGCCATCAACCCCGAAGCCTTCGGCGATGTTCATGTCTTCGCAAGCAACGTCAAGCACCTGGCCGACGCAATTCACGGGTTGCAGCCGGCTCCAGGTGTGGCCGAGGTGTTTCTGCCTGGCGAGCGGGGGTATAAAACGGCTGCTGTGAATCAGCAGCAGGGCATTTCTGTGCCGTCTTCAACGGTAACGCGCTTGCTTGCGTTAGCCCAACAGCTGGCTGTCGCGATACCCGCAAGCTGGTCTTGACGTTTTAGCATCATCATGATTGAACCAGTGTCCCAAAACGAACTTCCCTTGCCGCGTACCGAACAAGCCTTTCAGCGCTTGCGCCGCGACGTGCTGGTGGGCGCGCTCCCTGCAGGTGGCAAATTGAAGGTTGAAGAATTGCAGCGCCGGTATGGGTTTTCGAGCAGTCCCTTACGGGAAGCGCTCAGTCGATTGGCTCAAGAAGGCCTGGTGCGCTCGGACGAGCGTCGCGGATTTCGCGTGGCACCGTTGTCGATTGAAGACCTGGCCGATATCACGCGGCTGCGTGTCTTGATCGAAACGCAAGCATTGGCAGATGCCATCAAGCATGGCGACGATGAGTGGGAGGCGCAAGTGGTCGCCGCCTTCCATCGGCTTGAGAAGGTAGAGAGCCGGCTTACTTCTGGCCCTTTGCAGCTGGATGCGAATTGGAGCCGCCTGCATCGCAACTTTCATCTAACCATTCTAAGTGCGAGCACTTCCGGGCGCCTGAAAGAATGGAGCGCTAGTCTGTTTGATCAAGCAGAGCGCTACCGGCATGTGTCCGCTGCTTTTCGCAAAACGCCCAGGCGTAAGTCTGACGATCACCGCCTCATTTTGGACGCCGTTATTGAGCGCGACCAGGAAAACGCTTGCCGTTTGTGGACTGAGCACGTACATCATACCCAGCGCAATGTGGAAGCGGCGCTGGAGTCGGGTCGGGTGCAATCCGCAAGTTAGCTCGCCATCCACGCCGAGACGGTATGTGGGTGCAATTAAATAATGACGGGAATGGAGGAGATTCAGCGTGAAGTTGATATCGTACATTCACAACGGAAAAGAGTCATGGGGAGCCGTTGTTAACGATCAAGTGGTTGATTTGTGCCACCCTTCTGGGTGTGCAACATTGGCCGAGTTTGTCGGCAGCCCGGTTTTCGAGCAGCGTGAAGCACTCGCTAAAGATCAGAAGCCTGTAGCTGCTCTTGCTGATGTTACGTTGCTGCCCGTGATTCCCCGGCCGGAGAAGATTGTTTGCGTTCTTCGTAACTACCATGACTCCAGCAACGAAGGCAAAACGGTACCTGCGCCCGATCTACCCGCCTATCCACCCATTTTCTTGCGCGTGTGGCGCTCTCAGGCCGCACATAACGCGCCGATTGTGCATCCCAATGTGTCGGAGTCGCTCGATTGGGAGGGCGAGCTCGCCGTTATTATCGGTAAGCAAGGCCGCAGCATCCCTGAAGATCAGGCGTACGAGCATATTGCCGGCTACGCTTGTTACAACGACGGGAGCGTGCGCGATTGGCAGGCACACGCCAAACAAATTGCTTCGGGGAAGAACTTCGAGGCAACAGGAGGTTTCGGGCCATGGATGGTAACGGCCGATGAAATCGATCCGACCCGCAACTTGAATATAGAGGTTCGGTTAAATAACGAGGTGGTACAAAGGGGCCACACCGGGCAAATGATATTTAATATTCCCCGGCTTATTAACTACATCTCTACTATTTTTACGCTGGTTCCGGGCGATGTCATCGTCACGGGCACACCGTCGGGCGCCGGGTTTACCCGCAAGCCACCCCGCTTCATGAAGCCAGGAGACGTTTGCGAGGTGGAAATCGAGGGCGTCGGCATTTTGCGCAATCCCATCACGTTGCAACAGTAAGCATATCTAGCCAGCAAACTGGCTGATACCCGGCGCGCTGTTCAAAAAAACCATGTGGTTCGCCACGAGCTTGAGGGCATGCCCTCGTAGCCCACTACCAAGAAGGAAGAGGAGACAACTATGTTACGCCGTACATTTCTAGCTGCCAGTACTTTGTTGGTATTTGCTTATGCTAGTACTGGGTTGGCGCAAAACTATCCCGAAAAACCGGTTCGCATTTATCAGGGGTTTGCCGCAGGGGGTAACGCCGACACCATTGCTCGTCTCATTGGAGCTGAGCTATCCAAATCGTTGAACCAACCATTTATTGTCGAAGGGCACACGGGAGCCGGCGGAACAATCGCCTCCACGGCGGTAGCGCGGGCGAACCCAGATGGCTACACCTTGCTTCTTGCAACGGGCGGCCACGCAGTCGCCGGAGCAATCTATGCCAAGCCACCCTACCGGGCCGCTGATGACTACGCCATGATCTCTACGGCCACCTATTTCCCCTTCCTGATTGTCACGCGGGCCGACTCGCCCTATCAAAGCCTGAAAGATGTCCTGAACGAGGCGCGCACGAATCCCAAAGGCGTTTCTTATGGCACGGCCGGAGTCGGAACGACGCACCACCTGGCGGGCGAGTTGTTAAGCAAGACGGCTGGGGTCAATTTGCTGCACATTCCTTACCGGGGTGATGCCGCGTCGGTGACGGCGTTACTCGGCGGAGAGATTCCCTTCATTATCGCGCCTCCCACCGCGGTCATGCCTAACATTACCGGCGGGCGGTTGCGCGCTTTGGCTACCACCGGGGGAGAACGCTGGGAAGGCTTACCTGAGCTCCCCACCGTGGCGGAACAAGGTGTGGATGGCTACGAAGTAACGTCGTGGGCGGGTTTCATGGCACCCGCCGGCACGCCTCCCAATGTGGTGGAAACACTTAATAGTGCAATCCAGGAAGCATTGAAAGTGCCCGAGGTGCGGTCTCGGCTGGTCGATATGGGTGGCGTGGTACGCGGCAGTACACCCACTGAGATGCACAACATGGTAAGCGCAGAGCTCGCCAAGTGGACGCAAGTTGTTAAAGACGCCGGAATCCCTCAGCAGTAAGCCTCAGCAGTAAGCGTTCGTATAGCTGTTCGGCGTGTCCATAGGATCACCCGAGTGGACACGCGCGAATCAGGCGCATGAAGTTCAATGCGTTGCGCGGCAAACGTTGGGGTTTCGCCATAATTTCCTCCTTATGAGCTAGCAATGAGTACATCGTACGCCCCTCATCTCTCCCACTTCGGACTGTCATGTTTCGACATCGATTGCATGATCGACTTCTATACGTCCGTATTTGATCTAGTCGTTACCGACAAAGGCCCTGGCAATACCTTTCCCTACATGCTGGCCTTTCTAAGCCGCAGTCCAGATCAACATCACCAACTGGCCTTAGCGCAAAACCGCCCCGAGGGTGCTCCCAGTACCGTCATGCAGGTGGCGTTCAAGGTTAAAACCATCGACGAGCTACGTCAGGCCAGCCGTCGGGCGCAGCAGCATGGCGCTACCAAGCTTCGGGGGCTGAACCATGGCAATGCGTTGTCTATTTACTTTCTCGACCCCGAAGAGAATACTGTTGAAGTGTATCTAGATACGCCTTGGCACGTTTCGCAGCCGCACGGTGACCCGTTGGATTTATCTCAACCCGACGAAGTCATTTGGGCTGAAACCGAGCGCATTGTGCGGGCCGACCCAACATTTATGCCGATGACAGACTGGGCCCAACAATTCAAAAACAAGATGAATCTGTGATGCAGCCAGTTGATGTCATTATTGTTGGGCTTGGCCCCACCGGTGTCACGTTGGCCGGCTTGCTGGGGCGAGCAGGGTACACAGTTGCCGTGTTCGAGAAACTCCCCGACTTGTATCCGCTTCCGCGCGCCATTGGGCATTTGGCGGATGCCATTCATGGCTTGGCGCCCGCTGCTGGATTCAACACGGTGCTCCTTCCGGGTGAACGGGGGTACCAGGCGACCCGGCAAGCTCGAGAGCAGGGAGTTTCCTTGCCTTTGTCGACGATCCGCCAGCTGCGCGGGTTGGCGAACCAGCTGGGTGTAGCCGTTCCCGGTGAGAGGGCCTGACGCCGCTGCCATCTGCAAGTGGCTTGATCGAACCCGGGTGCTCGGGCAACCGGAACTAGGGAGGTTCCTCAGCCCGTGCAACACCTGAAGCTGTGTGTGTCGGGTAGCACGGGGAATTGGGGAAACGTGGCTCGTGCAACGACGCTCACGGGTGTGGTTGCTGTAGCCGGGTGGGGAAGCAGTGCCGTCACACGTTTTGCATGGTTCTCCACGCTTGTTTTGTCCGGTGCGGGTGTGGAATGTGCAAGCGAGCGGTCAGTGAGGTCTT
>CAZMVM010000099.1:6287-13056 GCA_964569785.1 uncultured Pigmentiphaga sp.
CCGGCGCATTGCAAGAACGACTGCAGCGCCGGGTTGGCATTGTCGTTTCGCCAGGCGAACGATATTTCCACGCTCAGGCTTTTGTCCTGACCTTGAAGATCGACGTAGCTGACTTTCGGATGAATCAGTGAGCGCAAGTCTGCCGGGATAATCGCCACGCCCAGACCGGCAGCGACGACGCACACCATGCCTGCCACTTGACTGCACTCTTGGGTAATTTTGGGGTGAAAGCCAGCGGCCAGGCAAATGGACATGAGCTGGGCGTACGACGCGGGGACGTCGTTGCGGTTGAAGGCCACGAACGACTCGTTGGCCAGCTCCGATAGCGCAATGCGCTTGCGTTGGCTCAGGCGATGGCCCTGAGGTAGCGCCACCATGAGGCGATCGCGAGCATACAGGCGCAGGTTCAGGCGCGGTTGCGGCTTCACCAGCGGTGTACGCAAGATGCCTACGTCGATCTGGCGGTTCTCCAGCTGCTCCAACTGTTCGAGCGTGCTCATCTCGTAAATTTTCAGTTCTACGCCCGGGTGTGATTCACGAAAGCGCGCAATGATCTTTGGCGTGTAGCCGTAGCCCGCCGTGCCAATGAAGGCGACGCTGAGGTTGCCGCTGCGACCACTGGCCGCGGCGCGGGCCCGCTCGATCGCCAGTGCAGATTGCTGCAGTGTTTGGTGGGTTTGTTCAAGGAACACGCGGCCTGCAGGGGTAAGCTCGACGCCCCTGCGATTGCGCGCAAACAGCTTCACGCCCACTCGTCGCTCAAGCTTTTGTATGGCATTGCTGAGCGCTGGCTGGGCAATGTGTAAGCGCTCCGCCGCCCTGCCAAAGTGGAGCTCTTCGGCCACGGCAACGAACTGCCGTAAGAGACGCTCGGATATCACTTAATACATTTAAGTTATTACAAACCTTCAATTATATATTGGACGGTGATCACGATCGCGACTTAGACTTCCCGCCATTCTGATTCTTTTCTTGTTCGTGAGTGTTCGGGAATGAAGAAATTTGTGATTTCTGCGCTTTCCGTGCTGGCAATCGGCGTAACCTCTTTCGCTGCCTCCGCGCAAGGGCAACCAGCCTATCCAGAGCGTGCAGTTACCTGGATTGTGCCCTTGGCTCCGGGTGGCCCTGCGGATACCCTGACCCGCAATATTGCTAATCGCGTCTCGCAAAAGCTCGATGCTTCGATCGTGATCGAGAACGTCGGCGGGGCAGGTGGAACCATTGGCGCTACCCGCGCAGCAAGCGCGCCCAACGATGGCTATACGTTTTTGATGGGTCATATGGGCTTCATGGCCGCAGCGCCCTCCTTATATAAAGACCTGCGTTACGACCCGGTCTCGGATTTCCAGGCGGTGTTGCGCTTCCCGGATACGCCCGCGGTACTCTTGGTTCCAGCAGACTCGCCTTTCAATAGCGTCGAAGATTTGATCCAGTACGCGAAAGAGAATCCGGGTCGGGTTAATTTTGGTACCGCGGGTGTCGGCTCGGTTTCGCATTTGGTGGCCGAGCTCTTTGCCTCGGAAGTGGGTATCGAGATTGCCACCGTTCCTTACCGTGGGAATGCGCCGGCGGTGGCCGACCTGATGGCTGGACGTTTAGATGCGGTGTTCGATATGAGTAACACCTCGTTGGCCAATGTGAAAGGAGGCCGCGTCAAGGCACTGGGGGTCGCGTCGAAAGAGCCGATGCCGCAGTTTGAAGGTGTCCCCACGATTTCTACCATTGTTCCCGGTTTCGAGGCGGGCGCTTGGTATGGCATTTATGCGCCGGCTGGAACGCCGCAAGCGCATCTCGACATTCTGGAAGAGGCGTATTTGTCGGTTATGCAAGACGCCGAGTTCAATGCCCTATTAACCGATCAGGGCTTACAGTTGCTGTCGCAGGACGACTACCGGGGCAAAAGCCTTCAGGAGCTTACCGTAAGTGATGGCAAACGCTGGGCCGAAGTCATTACCAACGCCAACATCGTTGCTAACTAATGCCAGCCAAGCAGGCGTCTATATATTTAATGTAAAGCGTTAACCGCAAAAGTAGTGACCTGTGAGAAGCATAGAAGTTTCTGATTTTGTAGACAGTGTGGCAGCGGCTCTGCAGTATGTGAGCTATAACCACCCTCCTGACTTTGTGCAGGCATTGCAGCGGGCTCATCAGCGGGAAACCCATGAGCCCTCGAAGAACGCGCTGCTACAGCTTCTCGTGAATAGCAAAATGAGCATGCTGGGGCGCCGCCCCGTATGCCAGGACACCGGGCTTGCCAATGTCTATATCAGAATGGGCATGGAAGTGCGGTTTCATGATGCTACCGGACGACGCCTGCCAAGCTTGCAAAGCCTGGTCAACGAGGCCATTGCGCGTGCCTATATGGATGCCCGGAATCCTTTGCGCGCCACCGTCGTTGCCGATCCTATCGGCACCCGGGCCAATACCCGTAACAATGCTCCGGGCGTGGTGCATGTGGAGCTGGTGGAAGGTGACGAGTTCACCGTCACCGTGGCCGCCAAGGGCGGGGGCGGCGATGTCAAAGCCCGCTTCAAAATGCTCACGCCCAGCGATTCGGTCGCCGACTGGATCGTCAGCGAAATTCCTAAGCTTGGAGCCGGTTGGTGTCCTCCCGGTGTGTTGGGCGTTGGCATCGGTGGCGCGGGCCCGGAAGAGACCATGCGGTTGGCCAAGGAGGCGTTGTATACCCCTATCGATATCGAGCAGTTGCAGGCGGCGGGCGCCAACACGCCGGAAGAAGCGTTGCGGCTGGAGCTGTTCGAACGCATCAACGCTCTAAAAATCGGGGCGCAGGGCCTGGGCGGAGACACCACCGTGCTTGACGTGAAAATCAAGACGGGGCCGTGTCATGCCGCCATGCTACCCGTTGCCATTGTTCCTAACTGCGCCGCCACCCGGTTCATTACGTTCAGCCTGACGGGGGAGGGCCCGGCAGTACTACCCGAGGTGCCACGCGAGGTTTGGCACGACATTCCGGACTTTTTGTCCCAAGATGAGGGGTTGAAGGTCAACCTCGACACCCTGACGCGTGAAGAGGTTCGCCGTTGGGAAAAAGGTCAACTGCTATTACTGTCCGGCAAAATCCTGACAGGCAGAGACGCTGCTCATAAGCGCTTGCAAGCCATGCTCGACGAGGGCAAGGAGCTGCCGGTCGATCTGAAAAACCGAGTGCTGTTTTACGTGGGCCCGGTCGATCCGGTGGGTAATGAAGTGATCGGGCCGGCTGGCCCCACCACCTCGGCACGCATGGATAAATTCCTGGCGACGACGCTGCAGCGAGGGGTGCTGGCCACCATTGGTAAAGCCGAGCGCACCCAGGCAGCGGTCGATGTCATCAAGGAGCACGGCGCCGCCTACTTGATCGCCGTGGGTGGCGCGGCGTATTTGGCGTCGAAAAGCATTGTCAGTTCGAGAGTGGTCGCGTTCGACGACCTGGGCATGGAAGCGATTTACGAGTTCGAAGTACAAGACATGCCGGTGACCGTAGCGATTGACGCTCAGGGCCGTAGCATGCACCGGTACATTCCCATCTCGAGCGAGTACTAATTCAGCGCGCCTGTCGCAGATGTGCTAGCCGGATTCGGGTGGAAAGGAGACCGCGGGCCCCTCGTGCAGCACAGCTGCCGAGCGGGTTGCCCGTCATGCAGCCGGCAAAGGGAAATTTCTTCTAGACGGTATTAATACCATTGCTTTAGACTTTTCGCGATTCAATGAAGCTCGCGAAAAATCACATGAAGAGTTCCCTAGCGGCCGCCTTATTTGCACTCACCTTTGCTGTCGCAAACGCGTTAGTTCCCGTACAGGCAGAATCCCCCTACCCTGAGCGCGCCATGTCATGGATTGTGCCATTGGCAGCCGGCGGGCCTACCGATGCCCTAACGCGCAATATCGCCAGCCGGATGTCGCAAAAACTGGGCGTACCCATCGTCATCGAAAATGTCACCGGTGCGGGTGGAACCATTGGCGCTGCGCGAGCGGCCACCTCGCCCGGTGATGGCTACCATTTTCTGGTAGGGCATATGGGCTTTATGGCTGCAGCCCCTTCGCTCTATAAAACACTGCGCTACGACCCGGTCTCTGATTTTCAAGCAGTGTTTCGCTTTCCCGACATGCCCGTGGTGTTGTTGGTTTCCGCGAACTCTCCGTTTCGGACCATGGAAGAGCTGATCGCTTATGCTAAGGAGCACCCCGGGCGGCTTAACTTCGGTACGTCGGGCGTCGGCTCGATGTCGCATCTGGCCGCCGAGCTCTTCGCGTCCGAATTGCAGCTTGAGATTGCCACCGTACCGTATCGAGGTAATGCGCCGGCGGTGGCTGATCTGGCAGCAGGGCGAGTGGATGCGGTGTTTGATTTAAGCAATACCGCCCTGACCCATGTGCGCAATGGACTGGTCAAAGCTTTGGCCGTGGCATCCAGATCGCCGATGGAACAATTCGTTGGCGTACCCACCGTTGCCCAAACAATTCCAGACTTCGAGGCAGTCGCCTGGTTTGGCGTTTTTGCTCCGAAAGACACACCCCAGGCTTATCTGGAGATTCTCGAGGATGCCTACCTGGAAGTTATGCAAGATGCCGAGTTCAGCGCCATGTTGTTTGACACGGGGCTGCAGCTTTTGGCGCAAGAAGATTACAAAGGAAGCCGTTTGCAGCAGCTAACCATCGACGACGCCAAGCGCTGGGCCACGGTTATTGCCCGTGCCAACCTGGAGCCGCGCTAATTCATCTGAGCTTGTGCTTTTGGGGGGAGCCTTCATGAAAGGGGCAGGGCAGGCCGATGCCCCACCGACTACGTCGCACGCATGGCCCGGCCTTCCGCTTCAGCTTCCTGGCCTAAGTTGTAATAACCCGCCCCGGGTTGAGAATACCAAGCGGATCAAATAGTGCCTTCAGGTCGCGCATGACGGCAATTTCTTCCGGCGAGCGCGTGTGCTGCAAGAACGGCTTTTTGACGACGCCAATACCGTGCTCTGCAGAGATGCTTCCGCCAAAGCGGCTCACCTCTTCGTACACAATGGCCTCCACGTTTTCAAGATCGTCGTGTGCCACATAGGGGCCCGTCATGACGTGCAGGTTGCCGTCGCCCAAGTGCCCAAAGAATAAGTGGCGCTGCTGCGGATAGCGCGCGGTTAGTTTTTCCCGCACCGACGCTGCAAATGCGTCCATGCTGGAAATGGGAATGCCTACGTCGAAGGATGCGCGCGGCTTCATGGTTCCCAACAACTCCCCGATGGCTTCGCGGTAAGCCCACAAACGCTTGGCGTCGGCAATGGATTGTGCAACGATGGCGTCGCTCACGACGCCGTGTTCCAGCTGCTTGCCAATGAGGGCTTCCAGTTGTTCCCGATCTTGCGATTCGTCGGTGCCTTGCAGTTCGACCAACGCGTACACGGGGTACACGACGGGAAAGGGCAGGGGCGAATTGGACGACTCCGCACTGGCTTGCATAAAGTCGTGCCACATCAATTCGAAGGCAGACAACCCGGGCAAGGCCCGCTTCAACGCGGTCAGCAATTGGGTCGCCGCTGTAAACGAGGGGAGCGCACAAAGTGCGGTCGTCGTGCTGGTCGGCAGCGGAAACAGCTTGAGCACCAACCGCGTAATGACCCCCAACGTGCCCTCGGCGCCTATAAACAAATGCCGTAGTTCGATGCCTGTGGTGTTCTTGGTAACGCGATTCAGCATGGTAAGCAGACGTCCGTCGGCCAGTGCCACTTCGACGCCCAAGGTTAACTCGCGCATGCACCCATAACGAATGACGCGGTTTCCTCCTGCATTTGTGGAGGCATTTCCTCCGACCTGACACGAGCCGCGTGCGCCAAGGTCGAGAGGAAAATACCAACCTTGCGCTTCAACGTGCTGCTGCAACGCTTCCAACACGACGCCCGCCTGCACCTGCACCGTACCGGCCACCGTATCCAGCTGCTCGATCGCGTTTAGCCGGCTTAATGAGAGGGCAACCTCACCGGGTTGCGGCGTGGCTCCCCCTGCCAGACCCGTTAAACCGCCCTGGACAACTACGGGCTGCTGGCGGCGAGAGCAGCACGCCAATGCGGCCGCAACATCCTCGGGTGTTTTCGGCAGTATCAGTAACGCTGGAACATGATGTTCGGCCTCGCTCCAGTCTCCTGCGTGTGCGCGCAACGCATCAACGTCACGTACCAGGGCGTCGCTGCCAATGGATTGGGTGAGGTCGTCGATTAACGCGGTGAACCAGTTGGGAAGGGCAGTGTCAGCCATGTCATCTCGTATTAGGTCGTGGGCCATCAGCCGGGCAAGCGATGAAGAAGCTTCGGCAAGTGAGAAGCTCAAGCAAACATAGCAGAGAATGCGCTTATGAAGTGCTGTTCTGACCCGCCGGCTCTTCTTCCGGTTGCAGAAACTCTTGCCAGTGCCGGTTGGCGACCAAGCTTTGACTGCACTCGTTCAACGTGACCAGCATTTGACGCAGGGTGTCCCGTGTTCCGCTTGGCAGGTCGCGCACCCATGCCGCTTCGACGCGATTAATAAACGCTTCCACCTCTTGATGTGTCTTGCGGCCTTCGTCGGTCAACTGCAAGCACGAGCGGCGCCGGTCGTGCACGCTCGGCGTCCTGCTAATGAGCTTCTTGCGTGCCAGTTGCTCCACCGCACGTGAAACAAAATACGCATCCGTGCTCGTATGCTGGGCCACATCTTTGCTAGACAAAGGCTCGTGCCGACCGATGACTGCCAACACTCTCCACATAATTAGGGTCAGTCCAAACCGCTCTTCAAGCGCAGGCGTAATAAA